>NZ_CP053346.1:900000-1125000 GCF_013113735.1 Sphingomonas sp. AP4-R1 | reverse complement strand
TCATCAACCTCTCCTAACTCCCTCTTAACCATAGCGGGCGCATCACGCGCGCATGTCAGAGAAACCCGATCGCGACGAACAGACGGAAGCCCCGACCGAGAAGCGTCGGAAGGAGGCCGTCGAGCAAGGCGACGTCCTCCAGTCGCGCGAACTGGGGACGGCGCTCGTCGTGCTCTCGGGCGCGGCCTGGATCGCGCTGGCGGGGCCCTCGTTCGTGGGCGCCTGCCAGAATGTGCTGGTGCGCGGCCTGACCTTCGATCGCGCCAGCATCGAGGGGTTCGATCCCGCCCAGGCGGCGATCGGCCTGATCCTGCCGCTGGTGGTGCCGCTCTTCACGCTGTTCGGCCTCACGCTCGTCGCCGCGGTCGGCACGCCGGCGGCGCTGGGGTCGCTCGGCTTCCGCTGGGGCGCGGTCGCGTTCAAGCCGGACAAGCTCAATCCGCTGAATGGCGTGAAGCGCATCTTCGGGATGCAGGGGCTCGTCGAGCTGGGCAAGAGCCTGGTGAAGGTGGTCCTGCTCGGCGCGGTCGCTTACTGGATGCTCAAGGGGCGGATGCCGAGCCTGATCGGCCTCGGCCGGGGCGACATTGCGGGCGAACTCGCCAATGTCGGCCACGTCTTCACCGTCTCCATCCTCGTCATGGCGCTGGCGCTGGGCGCGATTGCCGGCATGGATATCCCGACGCAGATCTTCCAGCGCGCCGGCCGCCTGCGGATGAGCAAGCAGCAGGTGAAGGAAGAGCATAAGCAGAATGAGGGCTCGCCCGAGATGAAGGGCGCGCGCCGCCGGCGCCAGTACGAGATATTGAACAACGCCGTTCGCAAGGCGATCCCGGAAGCGACCGTCGTCCTCACCAACCCGACCCACTTCGCGGTCGCCCTGCGCTATCGCCCCGGCTTCGACGTGGTGCCGGTGGTGATCGCGCGCGGCAAGGACGAGACCGCTCGCGCGATCCGCGAACTGGCGGATGCGAACGCCGTGCCGATCCTCAGCTATCCGCAGCTCACGCGCGCCATCTACTTCACTTCGCGCACGGGCCAGGTGATCCGCGACGATCTGTTCATCGCGGTCGCCACCGTCCTCGCCTTCGTCTTCAATCTCGATCGCGCGATGGCCGAAGGCGTCCGCCAGCCGAGTGTGGACGTGCCGCCCGAGGCCCGCTTCGACGAAACCGGCCGCGCGACCGCCTGACGATGATCCGAACCTCAAAATCGTCCGGGTCGGCCCCTAAAAACGCCGCCCCCTTCGCCGTTAATCCAACACGGAGACGCAGCCGATCATGACCACCACCTCAGCCACGGCCGCGTCGAGCGGGAGCGCCATCCTCACGGCGCTGAATGCCAATAACGGCATCGATACGGGCTCGCTCGTCACGGGTCTCGTCTCCGCGACCTACGATACCAAGACGGCGGCGGTCACGGCGAAGGAAACGGCGAACACCGCCAAGATCTCGTCGCTCGCCACGCTCTCGAACGGCATCGACGCCTTCTCGACCGCGCTGACGACGCTGATCTCGGGCGGGTCGCTGTTCACCCAGCCGACCAGCTCCAACACGTCCGTCCTCACCGCCACCGCCAAGGCCGGTTCACAGATCGGCGCGCTCTCGGCGCAGTTGAGCGTCCGTCAGGTCGCCCAGGCGCAGAGCCTCGTCTCGCCTTATTATGCCAATGCGGGCGCCGCGGTCGGCACCGGCACGATCGTAATCGGCTCGGGCGCCAACAGCTATGCCGTGACGATCAACAGCGGCAACAACACGCTGGCCGGGCTCGCCCAGGCGATCAACAGCAGCGGCGCGGGCGTCACCGCCTCCGTCGTCACCGATTCCACCGGTGCGCGCCTCACGCTCAAGGGCGCGACGGGCGCGGCGAACGCCTTCACGATCACGCCCGGACCCGACGCCAGCGCCGATCTGGCGAAGCTCGCCTTCAACGCCTCGGGGATGACGGTTTCGGGCAGCAGCGTCGTCTCGCCCGCGCTCAAGGACGCCACCACCGCAGCCGTCGGCCAGGGCAATTTCACGCTCACCACGGCGCAGGGCAGCGCGACGATCACGATCGACTCCGCGTCGGACAATCTCACCGGCATGGCCGACGCGATCAACAATGCGGGCCTCGGCGTCACCGCCTCGATCGTCACCGATGCGTCGGGCTCGCGCCTCGCCATCAGCGACAGCAATGGCGGCCTGACCGCACCCAGCTTCACGCTGCAGCCCGCCGCGAACGCCCAGGTGGGCCAGGTCCGCTTCGTCTATCCGCAGCCGACCAGCGGCATGACGCAGGCGCAGTCCGCGCAGGACGCGATCGTGCGTCTCGACGGCGTCGACGTCTCGCGCGCCAGCAATACGATCGACGATCTGATCGACGGCGTGTCGCTCAATCTCGTGTCGGCCGCTCCGAACGAGACGATCACTCTGGGCGCCTCCCGCCCCACCGACGCGATCAAGCAGGCGGTGAGCGATTTCGTCGCCGCCTATAACGAGCTGAAGGGCCAGATCGACACCGCCACGGCCACCAGCGTCACCGGTACGGACGGCAGCGTCACCACCGGCCCGCTCTACAACAACAGCGCGATCCGCCAGATGCAGACGCAGCTGTCGCGCCTCACGTCGACCGTGCTCAACACATCGGGCGGCCCCAGCACGCTGGCCGAGATCGGCGTGGTCACCAACCGCGACGGCACGCTGACCCTGGACAATGCGCTGCTCACCAAGCAGCTCACCGCTTATCCCGACGCGGTCGAGGCGATGTTCAATCCCACGCAGCACGCGTCGAGCCCGCTGATCAAGATCACCAGCGCGATGGGCGCCACCAAGCCCGGCACCTATCAGCTGACCAACATCGTCGCGCAGACGAGCGAGCACTCCGCCTCGGGCACGATCGCGGGCGTCGCAGGCGTCACCACCGGCGGCAGTCTCTATGCCTCGGTCACGTCGGGCGCGAGCGGCCTCGTGATCCAGCCCAGCGGCGATATCGCCAGCGCCACGATCACGGTGGATCTCGGCCTCGGCGGCGCATTGCAGGCGATCCGCGATTCGCTGCGCGCCTCGGGCGGTGTGCTGGATGCGCTCAGCACCCAGCTGACCACCGAGAAGACCGATCTCACTGATCAGAAGACCAAGATCGCCGACGACAGCGCGAATTATCGCGATCGTCTGACGACCCAATTTGCGGCGATGAACACACGCGTCGCCGCGTACAAGGCGACCCAGAGCTATCTGGAGCAGCAAGTCGCCGTCTGGACGAAGAGTACCGCCTGATGTTTGGAGCCTCATCCCGTTACGGCGCTGCCACCGCCGCCCGCTATCGCACCGTCGATGTGAATGCCCGCGTCGAAGGCGCGAGCCCGCATCAGCTGATCGTGATCCTGTTCGAGGAGCTGATGAAGGCGCTCGACTCGCTGCGCGCGGCCGAGGCGGCCGGCGATCGCGGGCGCGCGGCACCGTTGCAGTCGCGCGCGCTGTCGATCCTGCACGGTCTGGAAACGGGGCTGGATATGGACAAGGGCGGCGAGATCGCCGTGAGCCTGGCCAAGATCTATCGCGAGGCCCGCCGCCTCGTCACCATTCCCGGCGCCGGCCGCGACACCGCGCTGGAACAGGCCCGCGCGATGCTGGCCGACGTCGCCGGCGCCTGGAGCGCCATCGGCTGAGGGCTGCTCCGGCACAGCCCCCTGTTCCCCGTCCGTGCTGAGCGAAGTCGCAGCACGGGCCGCAAACACTCCGCCCGGACCCCGTCCTTCGACTTCGCTCAGGACGAACGGGTTAGTTGCCGTCCGTCATTGCGACTCCGGCCTTGAGCCGGCGGAAGCAATCCAGCTCCGGCCGTGCGGGACTGGATTACTTCGCTGCGCTCGCAATGACGCGCCGCTTCCCCCTCAGCTGGCAGGTGCCAGCATCAGCACCGTCAGCGCCAGCGTGCGGATCCCCGTGGGAATCGCCTTATCGTGATCGGGCGTGAAGAAGGGCGAGTGATTGGTCGGCACGGCCTGACCCTTCTTCGCATATTCGGCCAGGGTCGCCGCATCATAGCCGCCGATGCTGTAGAAGAGCGACGGCACACCCTGCTCCCCATAAGCCGAGAAATCCTCGCTGGCGGACCAGCCGGGCAGTTCGGGCCGCACATATTGGATCGTGTCGCCGCCGGCCTTGGTCAGATAGTCGGCCGCCTCCACCGAGAGCTTGTGATCGTTGATCACCGCGTGATTCTCGCCGGGATGCGCGATCACGGGCTCGGGCGCGCCGGCCATGATCGCAGCCCCCTTGGCGGTGCGCGTCACGCCGTCGAGCAGCTTGGTCCGCACCTCGGGCGAGAAGGAGCGGATGCTGAGCTTCACCAGCGCCGTATCCGGGATGATGTTCGCGACGGTGCCCGCCTGGAAGCTGCCGACCGTCACCACGCCGAAGCTCGCCGCCTCGCGCTCGCGGCTCACCACGCTCTGCACGTCGGTCACGAAATGCGCGCCCATCACGATCGGGTCGATCGAGGCGCTCGGCATCGATCCGTGCGCGCCTCGCCCCTTGAAGGTGATCTCCAGCGTATCGCTGTTCGATGTAGCCGCACCGTCCTTCACGCCAACCGTCCCCGCCAGCCCCGATCCGACATGCGCGCCGATCGCGAAATCGGGCTTCGGGAATTTGGTGAACAAGCCGTCGTCCAGCATCGCATGCGCGCCCTTGCCCACCTCTTCGGCGGGCTGCGCGATGAACATGAGCGTGCCCTTCCACTGCGTCTTCATCGCCAGCAGCGTGCGGGCCGCGCCCACCCACCAGGCCATGTGATTGTCGTGGCCGCAGCTTTCGGCGACGAAGGTTTTGCCGCCATCCGGCGTCTCCACCTGCACGCGGCTGGCATAAGGCAGGCCGCTCTTCTCCTCCATCGGCAGGCCGTCCATTTCGGTCCGCAGCATGATGGTGGGGCCCGCACCGTTCTTCAGGATCGCGACCACGCCGGTCTTGCCGACGCCTTCCGTGACGGTGAAGCCCAGCGCGCGCATCTCCTTGGCGAGCAACGCCGCCGAGCGCGTCTCCTGGAAGGCCAGTTCAGGATGGGCGTGAATGTCCTTGTAGAGCGCGTCCAGCTTCGGCCAGTCCTTCGCGATCTGCGCGTCCACCGCCTGCACCGCCGCCTTGGGCTCCATCGCCGCCGCCGATCCCGCCAGCAGCAGCGCCACCACACCCCCCATCACAGTCTTCATCGACCACTCCACTTGCCAGCACGCTTCTCGACGAAGGCGGTCATGCCTTCCATCTTGTCCTCGGTCGCGGCGAGCCCGTGGAACAGGCGCCGCTCGAAGGCGATGCCCATCCCCAGCCCCGTCTCGAACGCGGCATTGACCATTTCCTTGTTGGCGATGACGGCCAGCGGCGCCATCCCCGCGATCGTGGCGGCGGTTTTCATCGCCTCGTCGAGCAGATCGGCGGCGGGCAGCACGCGCGCCACCAGGCTCGCGCGCTCGGCCTCGGCCGCATCCATCATCCGGCCGGTGAGGCACATCTCCATCGCCTTGGCCTTGCCGACGGCGCGGGTCAGACGCTGCGATCCGCCCATGCCCGGCGCCACGCCCAGCTTGATCTCGGGCTGGCCGAACTTGGCCGTGTCGGCCGCGAGGATGAAATCCGCCATCATCGCCAGTTCGCACCCGCCGCCGAGCGCGAAGCCCGCCACCGCCGCGATCCAGGGCTTGCGCGTCGCCGTCACCCGATCCCAGCCGGCGAAGAAATTCCCGGCATACATGTCGGCGAAGCCCTTGGCCTGCATCTCCTTGATGTCGGCGCCGGCCGCGAACGCCTTTTCGCTGCCCGTCAGCACGAGGCAGCGTTGCTCGGGATCGGCGTCGTAGGCCGCGAAGGCGGCGGTCAGATCGGCCAGCACCTGGCTGTTCAACGCATTCAGCGCCTGCGGCCGGTTCAGCCGCACGAGCGTCACCGCATCGTGCCGTTCGATCAGAAGCGTTTCATAATCCGCCATCTTCCGTCCTTCGCTGTTGCCGCCACCTTTGCCGCGGTGCGGCGCAAATGCAACGCGGCCGCAGGCGACATTCGGCCCCATGCCTGACATAAAGCGCGCCATGTCACCGCCGCACGTTCACGATCAGACTGATGGGCACAGCCACGATGATGGGCACGATCATGGTCACAGCCATGACGACGCCCATGATCGCACGCATGGCCATGCGCACAGCCATTCGCATGGCGGCCATGGCCACAGCCACGCGCCCGCCAGCTTCGGCCGCGCTTTCGCGATCGGCACCAGCCTCAACCTCGTCTTCGTCGTGGTCGAGGCCGGCTACGGCATCGCCAGCGGATCCATGTCGCTGCTGGCCGATGCGGGCCACAATCTCTCGGACGTGCTGGGCCTCGGCATCGCCTGGACGGCGGCCAGCCTCGGCAAGCGCGCGCCCAAGGGCCGCTACACCTATGGGCTGCGCAGTTCCTCGATCCTCGCCGCCCTGCTCAATGCACTGATGCTGCTCGTCGCGATCGGCGTGATCGCGGTGGAGGCGATCGGCCGCTTCTTCGCGCCGGAGCCGGTGCAGGGCGTGACGATGATGATCGTCGCGGCCGTGGGCATCCTGATCAACGGCGCCACCGCGATGCTGTTCGCCGGCGGCCGCGATCATGACATCAACATTCGCGGCGCCTTCCTCCACATGGCCGCAGACGCCGCCATTTCCGCGGGCGTCGTCGTCGCGGGCTTCGCGATCCTGAAGACCGGCCTCGTCTGGATCGATCCCGCCGTCAGCCTGATCGTCACCGCGATCGTCGCGATCGGCACGTGGAGCCTGCTGCGCGATTCGGTAAACATGAGCCTGCACGCCGCCCCGCCCGGCATCGATCCGCAAGAGGTCGACGCCTTCCTCGCGGCCGAACCCGGCGTGTCGGCCGTCCACGATCTCCACATCTGGCCGATGAGCACGACCGAGACCGCGTTGACCGCCCATCTCGTCCTTCCGGCCGGCTATCCGGGGCCCAGCTTCGCGGCGGGTCTGGCGGAGCGCCTCAAACAGAAGTTCAGGATCGACCACACGACGATCCAGATCGAGATCGACGAATGTGGCGGCTGCACCCTCCACGGCGACATGAAGGTGTAAACCTGCCCGCTCTGTAACGAATCGCCCCTCAGAAAAGCGAGGTCAGCACGATCCCGCCGATCGCCGCCGCCACCGCGACGATCTGTTTCAGGTGCAGCGTCTCGCGGAACAGCCGATGCCCGGCAAAGGCGGCGATCGGCGCTTCGATCACGCCCAGCGCGCGCACCGGCGCGGCCGGCGACAGGGCCAGGGCGATGAACCACCCCGCCGACGCGCAGGCGCCGCACAGCCCCGCGCCGAGCGAGGATCGCCAGTTCGCGAACACCGCGCGCAACGCCGCCGGATCGCGGACTGCCAGCACCGCCGTCAGCGTCACGGCCTGCATCGCCTGCACCACCGCCACGCTCAGGATCGCCGCATAGACGGGATGCGCCGGTTCCAGCGCCAGCGCGCTATGCCGGAAGGCATTGAGCGAAAATCCGAAGCACAGCCCCGAAAGCACGCCGAAGAAAGCACCGGACAGGCCGTGCGGCTTCCCGCTCGCGCCCTCGCTCGGCCAGCTCAGCGTCACTAGCCCCGCCGTCGTGATCACCACGCCCGCCCAGGCCGTGCCGCTCAATCGATCATGATAGATGACGAGGCCGAGCAGAGCCGCCAGCGGCAGCGAACTCTGCTGCAGCGCCGTCCCCACCGCGAAGCCCGCGCGGTGCATCGCCACCAGCAAGGCGGCGGTCGCCAGCACCTGCGAGGCCGCGCCCGTCACCGCCGAGATCCAGAAGGCCGAGCCGAAATGGGGATGCGCGGCCGGCACCACCGCCAGCGCCACGGCCACGAACAGGAGCGAGAAGGGCAGACCGAACAGGAAGCGCACGAGCGTAGCGCCCCACGCCCCCGCCGAGGCCATCACCCCCCGCTGAAGCGCATTGCGACCGACCTGGAAAATGGACGCCGCGATCGTGGCGGGTACCCAGAGGAGCTGGAACATGACCGCGCTTTGTCGATCGCGGGCGCCGGGTACAACTGTCACGGCGGGAAAAGCGGCGGCCCGATGCCGAGAGTACGCATATCTGCGCGGGCGCCCACGGGCGCGACCTTCGGGTCGGGCGCCCCATCGCTCCCGAAGCGCCAACTCCTCCGAAGCCGTCGCCCCGGACTTGTTCCGGGGTCCACCAATCGGCGGGAACAGCGGCCCGAAGCACGTGGAGATGGGTGGATGCCGGAACAAGTCCGGCATGACGACCCGAGACGGTTTCCGGAAACCCTACCCCAGCCGCTCCGCATGCCAGGCCAGATGCTCCGCCATGAAGGTGGAAATGAAATAATAGCTGTGGTCGTAGCCCTGTTGGATCCGCAGCGTCAGCCTTTGCCCCGCCGCCGCGCAGACCTCGCGCAGCAGATCCGGCCGCAATTCCTTCTCCAGGAACGTGTCCGCCCCGCCCTGATCCACCAGCAGATCGGGCAGGCGTGCCCCCGCCTCGATCAGCGCCACCGCGTCATGCTTCGCCCATGCCGCCCGATCCGGCCCGAGATAGCCGCCGAGCGCCTTCTCCCCCCAAGGCACCTGCGAAGGCGCCACGATCGGCGCGAAAGCGGAGACGGCCTTGTAGCGATCGGGAAAGCTCAGCCCGATCGTCAGCGCACCATGTCCGCCCATCGAATGGCCCATGATCGACTGGCGCGCCATGTCCGCGGGGAAATGCGCGCCGATCAAGGCGGGCAGTTCCTCGGTCACATAGGTCCACATGCGATAATGGGCCGCATAAGGCGCCTCGGTCGCATCGACATAGAAGCCCGCGCCCAGCCCGAAATCATAGGCGCCCGCCGGATCGTCGGCGACGCCGTCGCCACGCGGCGAGGTATCGGGCGCCACGAAGATCAGGCCCAGTTCCGCACAGGCCGCGCGAAACTCGCCCTTCTCGGTCACGTTGGCATGCGTGCAGGTGAGCCCGGAGAGATACCAGACCACCGGCAGCTTCGCGCCTTCCGCATGCGGCGGCACATAGACCGAAAAGGTCATGCCCGTGCCGGTGGCGGAGGATGCGTGGCGAAAGACGCCCTGCACGCCGCCGAAGGCGCGATGGGCCGAAAGCTGCTCCACGCGGATCAGGCGTCGGGGGCGCGGTAGAGCCCGCACAATTTGTTGCCGGCCGGATCGCGCATGTAGGCGAGGTAGAGCTTGCCGATCGGGCTCTGGCGCCAGCCGGGGCCGTCCTCGCACGGCTTGCCACCCTCGGCGACGCCCGCCGCATGCCAGGCATCCACCGCCTCGGGAGAGGTGGCAGCGAAGCCGATCGTGCCGCCATTGGCATGGCAGGCCGGATCGCCGTTGATCGGCTTGGTCACCATCAGGCGGCCGCCAGCATGGCTGTAGGCGATCCGCCCCCGGCTATCGATCGTCCCTTCCGGCACGCCGAGCGTGCCCAGTGCCGCGTCGTAGAAGCGCTTGGCGACATCGATATCGTCCGCGCCGATCATCACATGGCTGAACATGCCTCGTCTCCCCGTCGGTTAGAACACCACCACGCTGCGGATGCTTTCGCCCGCATGCATCAGATCGAAGCCCTTGTTGATCTCGTCCAGCGTCAGCACGTGGGTGATCATCGGATCGATCTCGATCTTGCCGTTCATATACCAGTCGACGATCTTGGGCACGTCGGTACGGCCCTTGGCGCCGCCGAAGGCCGTGCCCCGCCAGTTGCGGCCCGTGACCAGCTGGAACGGCCGCGTGCTGATCTCCTTGCCCGCCTCGGCCACGCCGATGATGATGCTGGTGCCCCAGCCGCGATGGCAGGCTTCCAGCGCCTGCCGCATCACCGTCGTGTTGCCGGTGCAGTCGAACGTATAGTCCGCGCCACCGTCCGTCAGCGCGACGAGATGCTGGACGATGTCGCCGCTCACGTCCTTCGGATTCACGAAGTGGGTCATGCCGAAACGGCGGCCCCATTCCTCGCGATCGGGATTGATGTCGACGCCGACGATCATGTTCGCGCCCGCCATCTTCGCGCCCTGCAGCACGTTGAGGCCGATGCCGCCCAGCCCGAAGATGATAACATTGTCGCCCGGCGCGACCTTGGCGGTGTTCACCACCGCGCCCACGCCCGTCGTCACGCCGCAGCCGATATAGCAGCTCGTCTTGAACGGCGCGTCCTCGCGGATCTTCGCCACGGCGATCTCGGGCAGCACGGTGAAGTTCGAGAAGGTCGAGCAACCCATGTAATGGAAGATGGGCTGGCCCTTGTAGCTGAAGCGCGTCGTGCCATCGGGCATCAGGCCCTTGCCCTGCGTCGCGCGGATCGCGGTGCACAGGTTGGTCTTGCCGCTGAGGCAGCTTTTGCACTGGCGGCATTCGGGCGTGTAGAGCGGGATCACATGATCGCCCGGCTTCACGCTGGTGACGCCCGGCCCCACCTCGCGCACGATGCCCGCGCCCTCATGGCCGAGGATCGAGGGGAAGATGCCCTCCGAATCGAGCCCGTCCAGCGTGTAGGCATCGGTATGGCAGATGCCCGTCGCCATGATCTCGACGAGGACTTCGCCAAACTTGGGGCCTTCGAGATCCACCTCGACGATCTCCAGCGGGCTTTTCGCTTCGAACGCTACGGCGGCGCGGGTCTTCACTGCGTGTCTCCTCGTTACGCGAGGCTCCCGACCACAATCGGGCGTGCTTGAAAAGCCCGAAGGCGCCAGCGGCGTGGCCCGACCGAAAGGTCCGGATCAGGCATATTCGTCGCGCCGCACGTCATGCCCGTCTTATCGGCTTTGGCACGGGCCCAGCCGAAGAACATGGTGAACGCTGCACAGTAAGTTCGCGGGGTGTGGGATGCGCGACGAACCATTGAAACGGCCAGGCGGCCGGCTGTCCGGACGCGGGCGATGAACACGTCCGTCACCATCGAATCGTCGGAGCCCCGCAGGCGCCGCCGGATCAGGCCCGCCGCCGACATGCTGCGCCGCGCGGCGCGGCGCGCCGATATCGCCCGCCAGCTGCGTCGCCGCGACGTCAGCTCGGTCCTCATCGGGATCGCGCTCGGCGTGGCGGGACTGTGGATGCCCCGGGCGATCGATCATCACGCGCAGCATCGCGCCCGCGCCGCCGTGGTCGCGCCCAGCGATCTGTCCGCCCGGCCGGCCGTGGCCATGGCGCCCGATCCGGCCGCGCCGACATCACCTGCGGCCACGTCGCTGCCGCGCGCCAGCGACGGACTGTTCTATGCGACCGCGCTGATCGACGGCCAACCGGTCCGCTTCCTCGTCGATACCGGCGCCAGCGTCGTGACATTGACGGCCGACGATGCCCGCAGGCTGGACATCATGCCCGATGCCCGCGCGGCCGGACGCGCCGACACCGCCAACGGGCGCGCCGTGTTCGGCTGGACGAGGATCGACACGGTCGACGTGGCGGGCAGGCGGATCGAGGATGTCCGCGCCGCCGTGCTGGAAAAGGATGCTGGCGTCTCGCTGCTCGGCCAGAATTTGCTCTCGCGGCTGGGCACGGTGCGGATCGAGAAGGACCGGCTGATCCTCGGCTGAAGCCTCAGTCACAGCGCGGTATGTAGCGCCCCGTCGCCTCGTCCCAGTACATCGGGCAATGCTCGTCGGCAGCCGGCGGCGCCTGCTCGTCGGGTTGCGTCACATAGCCCGGCGTATCGGAGGGCGGCGGCGCGTCCGGGCTGGGGAAAGGCGCGCCTTCCGCGTCCACCTCATCCTCTTCGTAGGTAGGGGCGGCATAGGCATAAGGCGCGTCGAACGCGTAGGACGGTTCGTAAGCGGCGTAAGGATAGGGCCCGAACGTATAGCCGCCTAGCAGGCCCAGCCCGAAAGCCGTGCTGTAGCCATAATAGGGCCGATACCCTCCGCCCCAGCCGCGATAGCCATATCCACCCCGATAATAGGGCCTGGGTGCGACATGGAATGACGAGCCCGGGCGATACCCGCCGCCCCGGAAACCACCGCCGCCAAAACCACCACCGTGATAACCGCCGCCGCCGCCGCGAAAACCGCCACCACGGCCACCGCCTCTCTGAGACCAGGCAGGGCTTACGATCAAGGCGGCGACTGCCACCGCGGCAACGATCTTCCCGATAGCCATCCAACGCACTCCCCGAGCCGCATCCGCTCGATGCCCCTATGTAGGAAAGGATCGGCCGATTGATACGAACCGCCCATCCGCTCGTCGCAAATGCGCCTGCCCAGGGGAAGGGCGGCTAGATCCGTCGCAACAGCCGCACCGCGACCGCGACGATCACGGCACCGATCACCGAGGCGAGGATCGAACCGATCAGGCCGCCGCCGAGCGTGATCCCCAGATACGGGAACAGCCATCCCGCGACGACCGATCCGAAAATGCCGATCAGCGCATCGAGGACGAAGCCGAAACCGCCGCCCTGCACGATCAAGCCCGCGAGCCAGCCGATCAGGGCACCCACGATGATCCAGATGAGAAAGGCGATCAGCAGGCTGTCGCTTCCGATAACCGTGTGCATGCTCATGCTCTCCGCGCCGTGTCCCGGCATAAGGCCGGATCGGCGGAGATCGTTCCGCAGCGGAGAAGAATGGAAGGCGCTGGCCGAAGCGCGATGGTGCCCGGGGACGGAATCGAACCGCCGACACCGTGATTTTCAGTCACGTGCTCTACCAACTGAGCTACCCGGGCAGGGCGCGTTGGGAGGCGCGCCTATAGAGGTGCGTTTGCCTAGCTGTCCAGCCCGTCTTCGCGCATATCTTCGCCTTCTTCGACGGATGGCCCAGGAATGCGGTGACCGTCGGACAGCCATTGCAGCAGATCGCGATCCTTGCAGCCCTGGCTGCAGAAGGGTTTGGCGGCCTCGGCCACAGGCTTTCCGCAGACCGGACAGGCGTTGCGGCGGCGGGGTTCAGACATGGTCGCGCTGGGCATGGGCACCGAAAATGGGGAGGCCAGGGTTCGCCTGCAACCGCGCCTCGGCACCGATTCGGCGCTGCAGTTCGATCAGCCACACCGGACGGGCTTCGAGGACGGCGATCAGGGCCGGCGCGGCGCTGAGAGTGACGGCGCCCCTTCCCTGTGCCCGCTCGGCCCGGCGCAACAAGGCGCGGGCGGCCGCAAGAGCCGGATCGGTGGCGATTCGTTCAGGGAGCGAGGGGCGTTCGCGGCGACGGACGATCTGGAGGAAGCCGAAACCGTTCACCGCCGTCCGCTCGAATGGCTGGGGCAAAACGGCGTCCAGAGCGGCCGCGGCCGCCTGCCGCTGCCCCTTGTCCGCCAGCGTCGGCAGATCGATGCCGATCGAGCCCGCAATGCCGAAGCAGCGGATCGCCTCGCCCGAACGCCGCGCACCCGCGATGGCGAGCGCGGCGGGGGGCCCCCCGCCGTCGACGTCGATCAACGTCATTGCCGGGGTCAGGCTGATGCGGAGCATCGCGTCCTCATGCGCGACGATGCCGGTGGCGGCCTCCTCCATCCGTTCGGACCAGCCATGATCCTCGAACGGATCGGCACCGTGGGAGGTCGCGCGGATCGGAATGCCGGTGGCAACGATTCGGGCCCGCAGATCGGGTGCCTCGGCCATCTCGGCGGTGGTGACGCGGACGCGGGGCAGCTTCACCGCGCCTCGCTCCGGCAGGGCCTCGCGGATCACCTCGACGCGCAGGGTGCGGCCGACGCTCGTGCCGGGCGGTACGGCGACCAGATCGGCCTCGGTCCCATCGATCGTGACGCGGGCGCGTCCGGTGGCGTCGGTGGCGCGGATCAGCTTCGCATCGCAGATGGCGCCGACGCGCAGGCCGGGCTCGTCGGGCTCGATCCACATTTCAAGGATGCGGCCGCCTTCCACCAAGGCGGCGCGCGCTTCGCCTATGCCCTGCTCATAAAGCCATTCGGCCATGTCAGGCCGGGAGCAGCCCTGCCGCGATCAGCAGGCCGCGCGTTTCGAACAGAGGCAAGCCGACGACGCCGGAATGGCTGCCGTCGATGCGGCGGACGAAGGCCTCGGCCGTGCCCTGGATCGCATAGCCGCCCGCTTTGCCGACGCCCTCGCCCGCATCCGCATAAGCGCGGATGGCGGCGGCGCTGAGCGGCGCGAAGACGACGATCGTTTCGGACAGGCGGTGGCGGGCCGTACCGGCGGCATCGATCACCGTCAGCGCCGTCAGCACGCGGTGGCGCCGGCCGGACAACAGTTCGAGGCAGGCGACCACCTGCTCCGCACTCTCCGCCTTGGGCAGGATGCGACGACCTGCGGCGACGACCGTATCGGCCGCCAGCACGACGCTGCCCGGATGACGCGCCGCCGTGGCCGCCGCCTTGCCGGCCGCGAGACGGCGGGCGTGGACAGCGGGCAACTCCGCCTTCAGCGGGCTCTCGTCGATATCGGCGGGATCGATCGCGTCGGGGACGAGGCCCAGACGCGCGAGAAGGTCGAGCCGTCGCGGGCTTGCGGATGCTAGGACAAGGCGCTCCGGGGGGGTGCTGGGGGGCACCATCGTGCCACCCACCTTATTTGAAGCGGTAGGTGATGCGACCCTTGGTCAGATCATAGGGCGTCAGCTCGACGAGCACCTCGTCTCCGACGAGGACGCGGATGCGGTTCTTGCGCATCTTGCCGGCGGTGTGACCCAGGATTTCATGGTCATTCTCCAGCCGCACGCGAAACATCGCATTGGGCAGAAGCTCGACCACCTGGCCGCGCATCTCGAGCAGTTCTTCCTTCGCCAAACAAAACCTCGAATGAATAAGGGCGTAAAAAAATCGCGCCCCCTTAGCCCCGAAGTCACGGAAAGGAAAGCGCGCGTCCCATTTCATGTGGGGATTCGGAGCGATCTTCGCCAGTCCAATGTTGCGCGGGCGCGCCCCGCCACGATATGGGCAGGCGATGGTTCGCTTTTCGTTCTGCGGTGTCGAGCTGGCCGCCCACGCCTCCGGCGCCTTGTGGTGGCCGGCGCGGCGCGCGTTGCTGGTGGCCGATCTGCATTTCGAGAAAGCCAGCTGGTTCGCGCGATCGGGCCAGATGTTGCCGCCTTACGACACCGCCGCAACATTGGGCGAACTGGAGGCGCTGAAGGCCACCGTAGACCCCGCCGAAATCTGGTGCCTGGGCGACAGCTTCCACGATGCGGAGGGCTGCGCGCGCATGCCGGAGGCGGACAAGGCCCGGCTGCGCGCGCTGACCGGATCGGTCCGCTGGCACTGGATCGCGGGCAATCACGATCATGCCGCGCGTGACGTGGCCGATCATTGCGGCGGCGCCGTGATAGGCGACGCGTTCGTCGACGGCCTGTTCCTGACGCACGAAGCCGATCCGGCCGAGACGCGGCCCGAGCTTTCCGGCCATTTCCACCCCAAGCTGCGGCTGAGCGTGCGCGGGCGGCATGTGGCGCGGCGCTGCTTCGTGGCGAGTGCGACCAAGCTGATCCTGCCCGCCTTCGGCGCGCTGACGGGCGGCCTCGACGCGCATGATCCGGTGATCCGGAAAGCGATCGGCGGCCGCGCGCAGGCGCTGGTGCCGCTGGCGGATCGGCTGCTGAGGTTCCCGCTGGCGGCGTGACTCGACGATTTTCGCCGCTGTGGCCAAGGCGAAACGGGAGGGGCGCTGTTGTAGTGCGAGCCTGACGAAGGCTGGCGATGTACGAAAGAGCGATCAGCGCTCCCCCCAAACGCTCCTTTTCCCCGCTCGTGCTGAGCCTGTCGAAGCACTGCCCTTCTTTCTGCTTGCGAGGGGGCAGAGAGAAGGACGGTGCTTCGACAGGCTCAGCACAAACGGTGGGGAGGGATCAGCCGCGCACCAGCACCGGCTTCTCGCGCCAGAATTGCGGATAGAGCCGCTTCAGCGCCGCCACCTTGGGCAGATCATTGTAGCGGATATAGCCCGCGTCCGGGTGCAGCGTCAGATAATCCTGATGATAGCCCTCGGCCGGATAGAAGGCCTGCGCCTTTTCGATCCGCGTCACGATCGGCCGCTGCCACAGCCTCGCCAGACGGAGCTGGGCGAGATAGGCCTCGGCCACCTTCTGCTGCTCTGGCGAGGTGGGAAACAGCGCCGAGCGATATTGCGTGCCCGTATCGGGACCCTGCCGGTTCAACTGGGTGGGATCGGTGATGACCGAGAAATAGACGCGCAGCAGATCGGCATAGCTGACGACGCGGGGATCGAAGACCACCTTCACCGATTCGGCATGGCCAGTGTCGCCTTCGGAAACGCGCTCATAGTTCGGCCCGCGCAGGCTGCCGCCCGTATAGCCGGACAGCGCCGACTTCACGCCCTTCACATGCTGGAACACGCCCTGCACGCCCCAGAAGCAGCCGCCGGCGAACATCGCCGTCTCGCTGGTGCCGGTGGCGGGGGCGGTGATGGCGGGCGCCGGCGCGTTGATCGCGGTTTCGGCGGCGAGGCTGGATGTCCCGCCGACCAGAGCATAGCCGAGCCCGAGGGCGGCGACGCCGGCGAGAATGCGGGAAGCGAAAGACGACATGGCGACTCTCCGTAGGGACTAATTCCCGATACGGAGGCGCAGTATGGATGGTTACAGATCGGCCTTGAAGGAGGCCATGATGGCGCCCCGTGCTCCTGCGAACGGAGGAGCCCAGAGCCGCGAATGAACCGCCTTTAGCCCTGGGCTCCCGCGTTCGCGGGAGTAGCGGAGGATCTTAGCGCAGGGCCGCGCAGGCTTCCTGGATGCGGGTGCAGGCGTCGGTGAGCGCCTCTTCCGACATGGCGTAGCTCACGCGGAAGCAGGGCTCGAGGCCGAAGGCCACGCCGGGAACGGCGGCGACGCGCGCTTCATCGAGGAAATAGTCGATCAGCGCGGAATCATTCTCGATCTTCACGCCCTTCGGCGTCGCCTTGCCGATCAGGCCCGACACGTCCGGATAGACGTAGAAGGCGCCGTCCGGCGTCGGGCAGTGGATGCCCTCCACGTCGTTCAGCATGCGGACGACCAGATCGCGGCGGCGCTGGAAGGCGGCGTTGCGATCGGCGAGGAAATCCTGCGGGCCGTTGAGCGCGGCGACAGCGGCCGCCTGGCTGATCGACGACGGGTTCGACGTCGATTGCGACTGCAGCTTCGACATCGCCTTGATGAGCTGCACCGGGCCGCCGGCATAGCCGATGCGCCAGCCGGTCATCGAATAGGCCTTCGAGCAGCCGTTCACCGTCAGCGTGCGCTCATACAGTTCCGGCACGACCTGCGCGATCGTGGTGAACCGGAAATCGCCATAGACGATATGCTCGTACATATCGTCGTTCAGGATCCAGACGTGCGGGTGGCGCACCAGCACCTCGCCCAGCGCCTTCAGCTCGGCTTCGGTATAGGCCGCGCCCGTCGGGTTGGACGGCGAGTTCAGGATCACCCACTTGGTCTTCGGCGTGATCGCCGCATCCAGCTGCTCGGGCAGGATCTTGTAGCCCTGCGCGGCACCCGCCCGGATGAAGACCGGCGTGCCGCCCGCGAACTGGACGATATCGGGATAGGAAACCCAGTAAGGCGCGGGCACGATCACCTCGTCGCCCGCCTCGACCGTGGCGACCAGCGCGTTGAAGAGTGTGTGCTTGCCGCCCGAATTCACGCTGATCTGCGACGGGTCATAGCTCAGGCCGTTCTCACGGGCGAATTTGGCGACGATCGCGGCCTTCAGCTCAGGCGTGCCATCGACATTGGTATATTTGGTCTTGCCCGCGCGGATCGCCTCGATCGCGGCGTCCTTCACGAAATCCGGCGTATCGAAATCCGGCTCGCCCGCCGCGAGGCCGATGACCTTGATGCCCTTCGCCTGAAGCTCGAGCGTGCGCGACGTCATCGCGAGCGTGGGAGACGGCGAAATGCGGCCGAGGGCGGCCGAAAGGAAGGGCATGGATCACATCCTGCGCTAGGGAAGAGGCGGTGCGCCTATAGAGGGCGGCGCGCCGCCATCGCAACCACTATGCGCCGATCAGGCCAAACGCGACGGAATCAATCCCCGGAGCGCGTTGCCGAGAAAGAAACCGCCCGCCAGATCCGCCTCGCGCACCTCGTCCTCATAGGCCTGCCCTTCCTCGATCAGGCGCGCGCGCAGCACGCCGGGGAGCAGACCCAGCGCGAGCGGTGGCGTCCGCAGGCGGCCGTCGCGATCGGGCACGAACAGGCTGGTGAAGCTGCCTTCGGTGATCTGGCCCGAGGGATGGAGGAACAGCACCTCGAATCGCCCGGCCGCGGCGCGCGCCTCGCGATAGAAACCCCGATCGCTGGTCTTGTGGCGCAGGCGGATGTCGGACGGATCGACCGGCAACGGGCGAATGGCGACCTTGGCCTCGCCCTGCAGCCTGGCGGGCATCGCCATCACCTCGATCGCCACCGCGCCGCCGCGCGACACGCGGATCCGTACCCGGCTTTCCACGGTGCGACGGAAGGTGGCGGCGTGGACATCGTTGCGAAGCGCGTGGCGATCGATCGTGAAACCCAGCTCCAGCGCGCTCGCCTTCAGCCGCGCGACGTGACGCTCCAGATCGGGCAGGCCTTCATCCGGATCGAAGCGCAACGTCTCGATCAGATCGAAGGTGGGGAGGCCCGCACTCACGAACGCGGCCTTCTGCAGGCATTCGGCCCATTCGGCCTCCGCCGTCGAATCCGCGACGATGGCCGATCCCAGCCCCAGCCGTGCCTCATGCGCCCCCTCCTCCCACTCGATCGTCCGGATGGCGACGCTGAACATCGCATCGCCATCCGGCGACATTGCGCCGATCGCGCCGGTATAGGCCCGACGCGGCCCCTGCTCCACCGCCGCGATCGCCTCCATCGCGCGCAGCTTCGGGGCACCCGTGATCGATCCGCACGGGAAGAGTGCCGATAGCACGTCGATCGCGTCGCGGTCCGGTGCCAGATCAGCCTCCACCTGGCTCACCATCTGCAGCACGGTGGGGTAGCGCTCAAGCGCGAACAGCTCGGGCACGCGCACGCTGCCGGGCGCGGCGACGCGGGCGAGATCGTTGCGCATCAGATCGACGATCATGAGGTTTTCGGCGCGCTGCTTGGGATCGGCGGCGAGCGCCGCGGCGAGCGCATCATCCTCGGCCGGATCGACGCCGCGCCGGCTGGTGCCCTTCATCGGGCGGGCGGCCAGCCGGTTGCCCGACAGCGTGAAGAACATTTCGGGCGAAAAGGAGAGCAGCCAGCGCTCGCCGTCCGCGAGGAGCGCGCCCCAGCCCGCCCCGGCGGCGGCGCGCAGCCGGGCATAGAGCGCAAGCGGAGAGCCGAAGACGGGCAGGCGCGCGCGGAAGGAGAGATTGGCCTGATAGATGTCGCCCGCCGCGATCAGGCGCTGCATCTCGTCCACGGCGGCATGATAGTCCTCGCGCGTGACGAGCGGCTCGGGTTCGCCCGTGCACGCCCCGGCCGGATCGAGCTGGAACGCCCGATCGCCCAGCTGTTCGGGTTCCGGAAAGGCACCGAACCAGAGGAGGGGCTGGCCCGGCCGGGCGAGCGGCGCAAGGCGATCGTCAAGCGCGAGGCCCGCTTCATAGCTGAGCGTGCCCGCGACATGATAGCCCGCCGCCGTCAGCGCGCGGAGCCGCTCCAGCGCGGGGCGCACCTCGTCCGGTCGATGGGCGACGACGATCTCGACCGGATCGCGATAGAGCAGGCGACGACCGCCCGGACGGGCATCGTCGAGCAGCAGAAAGGGCGGTTTTGGCGGCATTTGCCGTGCCCTTACGCCGCCCCGCCGCAGCGGCAAAATCCCGAAAGCGCACCGGCGGCTTGCCCTTCCCCGGCTTCGGCCTCATTTCGGCGGGCATGACCAGCCAGCCCCCGCTCCGCGCCGCGATCGTGCCCGTCACCCCGCTTCAGCAGAATTGCTCGCTGATCTGGTGTACGAAGACGATGAAGGGTGCCTTCGTCGATGCGGGCGGCGATCTGCCGCGGCTGAAGGCGGCGGCGGCGCAGGCGGGGGTGACGATCGAGAAGCTGCTCGTGACGCATGGCCATATCGATCACTGTGGCGGCACGGCCGTGCTCGCCAAGGAACTGGGCGTGCCGATCGAGGGACCGCAGGAGGAGGACCGCTTCTGGATCTCCCGCCTCGACGATGACGGCCGCAAATACGGGATCGAGGGGAAGCCGTTCGAGCCGGATCGCTGGCTGGAGGATGGCGATCAGGTGACGGTGGGCGAGCTGGTGCTGGACGTCTATCACTGCCCCGGCCACACGCCCGGCCATGTCGTGTTCCACCACGCGCCCTCCCAGCTGGCGATCGTGGGCGACGTGCTGTTCCAGGGATCGATCGGGCGCACGGACTTTCCGCGCGGCAATCATCAGGATCTGCTCGACGCGATCACCACCAAGCTGTGGCCGCTGGGTGACGCCACCGCCTTCATCCCCGGCCACGGCCCGATGTCCAACTTCGGCCACGAGCGGAAGAGCAACCCGTTCGTGGCGGACACGGTGCTGGCGGGGGGCTGACGTTATCCGTCGCCCCAGCGAAGGCCGGGGTCGCTCGAAGCCCGCCGATCGCTCTACTGCACGCGATGCCAGCTTTCGCTGGCATGACGATCTGACTCAGCGCGGCATCGCGTAGGGCAGGTACAGCGCGTAGCCCGCGAGAATCAGCAGGATCAGCCACGTGACCATGATGCCGCCGGCGCGCAGCCTGCTGGGTGCCGGCTGCTCCATGCCGAGCGGATGGGCGATGCGCGCGACGATGAACAGCACCGAGACGCCCCACAGCCACGATTCGGGCCCGCGCGCATATTCGATCAGGCCGAGCAGGATCAGGAAGAAGGGCGCATATTCGACGAAATTGGCATGCGCCCGGCCGCGCGCCAGCATCTGCGGATTGCCGCCGTCACCGACATTGATCTTGCCCTGCACGCGCACCTGGCTGCAGCGAATCGCCAGCCACAGATTGAGGATGGTGGCGGCGCCCGCCATCGTGGTCGTGATCGGCAACACCATCTTTTGATCCCCTTTTGGGCGGCCTATCAGGGCCAGACCGCCATATCGGACCCCATAGCGGGCTGAGTCATCGACTTGCAACGCGGGCCGAAATCGCTATAGGGCGGCTCCGTTCGCGACGAGCCGGGCCCAAGCCCTCCCCGAACCAGTGGTTCGTGGGTGGCAAAAGCTATTGGCCCGTCGCGCATTTTTTTGACCTCTGCAGAACAGGTGCCGAGATGGCCGTCCCCAAGAGAAAAACCTCGCCTTCGCGGCGTAACATGCGCCGCAGCCACCACGCGCTGCAGGCCGAAGCGTTCCAGGAATGCTCGAACTGCGGCGAGCTGAAGCAGCCGCATATGCTGTGCGGCCATTGCGGCCACTATAACGGGCGCGAGATCCTTCCGGTCAGCGCCTGAACCGATCGTTCGGGCTGGATCGTTTAAGGATAGAGTCTGGGGTGAGTGGGGCACCGCATCTCGCGATTGACGCGATGGGCGGAGATGTTGGGCCGGAGACGACAGTCGCCGGCGTAGTCCATGCTCTGCGCCACGATCCCGCGCTTTCGTTCACGTTGTTCGGCGACGAGGCTGTCCTCACGCCGCTGGTGGCGCGCGCCAAGGCCGCAGCCGGACGAATCGCGATTTCGCACGCGCCCGAAATCGTCTCGGGCGAGGAAAAGCCGAGCGTCGCGCTGCGCCGCGCGAAGAAGACCTCGATGGGCCTCGCCATCGCCGCCGTGAAGGACGGCACCGCCGACGCCGCCGTATCGGCCGGCAATACCGGTGCGCTGATGGCGACCGCGAAGGTCGCGCTCCGCACCATATCCGGCATCGACCGGCCCGCGCTGGCGGCCCTGCTGCCCACCCTCGGCGCGCACGATCTCGTGATGCTGGACCTCGGCGCCAATACCGAGTGCGACGCGCGCAACCTGTTCGAATTCGCGATCATGGGCGCGGCCTATTCGCGCATCGTCCACGACATCGCCGAGCCGAAGGTGCGCCTCCTCAATATCGGCACCGAGGAGATGAAGGGCACGGATGCCGTTCGCGACGCCGCCGCCCTGATCCGCAGCGCCCCGCACCTGCCCCTGCGATTCGACGGCTTCATCGAGGCCAATGCGCTGGGCCGGGGCGAAGCCGACGTGATCGTCTCCGACGGCTTTTCCGGCAATATCGCGCTGAAGACGGCCGAGGGCACCGCCACCTTCATCGGTGACCTGATCCGCCGCGCCTTCACCAGCTCGCTCCGCTCCAAATTCGGCTTCCTGCTCTCGCGCCCGGCGATCACGCTGCTGCGCCAGGGGCTGGATCCCAACACGCGCAACGGCGCGGTCTTCCTCGGCCTAACCGGTACGGTGGTGAAGAGCCACGGCAGTGCCTCCGCCGTCGGCTTCGCCAATGCGATCGGCGTGGCGGCCAAGCTCGCCCGCGCACGGATCACCGACAGAATCGCGGAAGACCTTGCGGAAACCAGGCAGCCGACCGTAGACAGCGCCGCATGACGCTTCGTGCCGTGATTGCCGGAACGGGCTCCGCCCTTCCCAAACGCCGGGTGACCAACGACGAGCTGGCAGAGACGGTCGATACGTCCGACGAGTGGATCGTCGCGCGCACCGGCATCCGCGCCCGCCATATCGCCGGCGACGGCGAGACGACCTCCACTTTGGGCGCCGAAGCCGCGCGCAACGCGCTGGCCGCCGCCGGGATCGAGGCTTCCGCCGTCGACCTGATCGTGCTGGCGACCGCCACGCCCGACCAGACCTTTCCCGCCTCCGCCACGCGCATCCAGCATATGCTGGGCATTGCGGACTGCGTCTCCTTCGACGTCGCCGCTGTCTGCTCGGGCTTTCTCTATGCCGTTTCGGTGGCGGAAAGCATGATTCGCGCGGGCAGCGCGCGCACCGCTCTGGTGATCGGTGCGGAGACGTTCAGCCGGATCCTCGACTGGGACGACCGCACCACCTGCGTCCTGTTCGGCGATGGCGCGGGCGCCGTGGTGCTGGCAGCCGAGGACAGCGAGGATCGCGGCATCCTTTCCGTCGCGCTCCATGCCGACGGGCAGCATAACCAGCTGCTCTATGTCGATGGCGGCCCTTCCACGACGGGCACGGTCGGCAAGCTCCGTATGAAGGGGCAGGAAGTGTTTCGCCACGCCGTGGTGAATCTCGCGGCCGTGCTGGGCGAAGCGCTCGACAAGGCCGGGCTCGGCGTCGACGCGATCGACTGGCTGGTACCGCATCAGGCCAATCGCCGCATTCTGGACGCCACCGCGCGCAAGCTGGGCCTGGCGCCGGAGAAGGTGATCATCACCGTCGACGAGCATGCGAACACCTCCGCCGCATCGGTGCCGCTGGCGCTGGATACGGCGGTACGCGACGGGCGCATCCGGCGCGGCGACGTGATCGTGCTGGAAGCGATGGGCGGCGGCTTCACCTGGGGCGCCGCCGCCGTCCGCTTCTGACGGCGCGGCGAACCGGCAGGCGCGGTTATCCGCCAAAGCCGCATTCTCAAACAGCCGCTTAGCGCGCATCGCTCAACTTGCTGCGAGCGCGCAATGCGGTTTAGAACAGCCGACCAGATATTGGGGGGAAGAGATGCTCGATTCGGGGACTTTGACGCGCGCCGATCTGTCTGAAATCGTTCATGAGAATATCGGCCTGTCCCGGGCCGCCTGCGCCGAGATCGTCGAGGACCTGCTGGGCCACCTCTGCGGCGCGATGGACCGGGGCGAGAACGTCAAGATTTCCGGTTTCGGCACGTTCGTGCTGCGCGACAAGGCGCAGCGCGTGGGCCGCAATCCCAAGACGGGCATCGAAGTGCCGATCGCGCCGCGCCGCGTGCTGACCTTCCGCGCCAGCCAGTCGATGCGCGAACGCATCGTCGAAGCGGGCTGATCGCGAGACGATGGCGGACGGCGGCAAGCCCGACAGCGCATTCCGCACGATCAGCGAGGTGGCGGACCTGCTCGGCCTGCCCCAGCATATCCTGCGCTATTGGGAAACGCGCTTTCCGCAGCTGAAGCCGCTGCAGCGCGCGGGCAACCGCCGCTATTATCGGCCCGCCGACGTGGCTCTGGTGCAGCGCATCCACGATCTGCTCAACCGCGACGGCTATACGATCAAGGGCGTGCAGAAGCAGCTGACCGACGAGGCGCGCAAGGGACCGGGCGCCCCGATTGCCCCCGCATCTCCCCTGCGCGCGATCCGCGACACGCTGGCGCTGGCGCTGGCGGAGGATGCGAGGCGTTCGGCCTGAGGGCTGCGGTTCTGTTCTTCGGTAGGCTTGTTTCGGCAGGCCGCGCCCTGCATCCTCCCCATGCTTGCATGGGGAGGGGGACCACGCGCAGCGTGGTGGAGGGGAATGGCGCCACGCCGGACGGTGGAGAAAGCACGACAGCTTCGCAGGGCAATGACAGCCCCAGAGGTTCGCCTCTGGGCGGCTCTGCGATCACGACCCGGCGGCTACCGCTTTCGCCGACAGCATCCAATCGGGCTCTTCATACTCGATTTCTACTGCCCACACGGGAAGCTGGCGATCGAGATCGACGGCATCGCTCACGACATGGGTGATCGTCCTGCGCGGGACGAGGCGCGTGATCGCTGGCTGGCTGAGCAAGGGATCGATGTACTGCGCTTTTCCGCGCGGGACGCGATGGCGGATCTTCCGTGCATCGTCGCTGCCATCCTCGGGCGTGTGGCAACGCCCCTCCACGGTCCCCCTCCCCATCTGCGATGGGGAGGATGAAGAAACCTCAGCGCTTCCCGCCCCGCGTCGCCGGCAGCAGGCCCCGATAGGGTCCCAGTTCCTCCCCGTGGGCGCGACGCCACCAGCCATGCTGGACGATCATCGCCTGCTGCTCGATGCCATAAGCCTCCAGCGGGCGGCCGGGGACGAGATCGTAGGTGTAGCGGCAGAAGGGATGACGCCGCAGCGGCAGAAAGAGGCCGCTTTGATGCTGCCAGACGTGGGTAAGTTCGTGCACGAACAGAGCCCGCACATTCCATTCGGCGGTCGCATAATCCTCGCGCCAGAGCGCATCGTCGGGCGGCACCCAGATGTCGCCATCGGGCGCCATCACGACATTGCGTGGCTGGAATGGCCACCAGCGCGCGCGGTGGATTCGTGCGCGCGCAGGATCGAGCGTCGATCCGAACGCCTGCGCCGCCAGCGCCCTCTCGCCCTCCGTCAACGGCCGGCCGGGATCGCGGGAGAAGCGCAGGCGCGTGGGATCAGCTTTCCAAAAGAGGCGACAGCGGCATGCCGAGATCGGCGAAGCTGGCCGCCACCGCCTGCGCGCTGGTCAACAGACCGAGGCAGGAGGGCACAGCGAGCGTTTCGGCGAGGGCGTCATGCGCGAGGTCTGGATGATCCTGCGCCAGCGCCACCGCCGAAATCAAGGCGCGTTCGTCCCCCGTCATCCGACCGCAGCAGCAGGGCGCCACCATCAGCTTCTTGCCCGCGATCCGTGCCGATTCGCCCATGAACGCACGCAACAGCACCAGCGGGCGGCGGAAATTGATGCCGAACCCGCCGATCAGCGCCTGCGCGGCGAACGCATCGTCCAGGCCACCCGCCGCCATCCGCCGCACCGAATAGAGCAACAGCCGCGCATAGGCGCTTTCCGGCACCGTGAAGGGCAGCATGTTCGCCGCCTGCGAGCTCTTCTGCATCATACACTCCTTCTGGACGGGAGGGATGCTGGCACTCACGCTATTGCAAGTCAATCGCAATAAGAGCGAGATCAGACGGGCGGCGTACCGTTCGCCGCGAGCAGAGTGCCCGCGAGATAGAGCGAGCCGCCGACAAGGACGATCGGAGGGGGATCGTCCCGCTCTGCCGCGACCGCCGACAGCGCGGCTTCGATCCCGCCGGCCGCGCGTGCGGCGAGGCCGGCCTGGTTGGCCGCGGCGGCGATGGCGGCGGGGGCGTGGCAGGCATGGCCGGCTATGGGCAGTGGATGGATGATCGCGCCGCTGCCGGCGAAAGGCTCGAGAAAGCCTTCCAGATCCTTATTCTCCAGCATGCCGAGCAGGATATGGAAGCGCCGGCCCGGCGCGACGCGCAGCCGGAAATATTCGGCGATCACGCGCGCGGCGGCGGGGTTGTGCCCGCCATCCAGCCACAATTCGCTGCCCGGCGCGAGCAGAGCGGGCAGTGGCCCGCGATCGAGCCGCTGGAGCCGCGCGGGCCATTCGGCCCAGCCCATCGCCGCGCGCAGAGCGGCGGGCGGCACGGCCAGCGCGTCCTGATGACGCAGCATCGCGATCGCGAGCCCGGCATTGTCGGCCTGATGCCCGCCGGGCAGGCGCGGCAGCGGCAGATCGAGCGGGCCGATCAGATCGCGATAGTCGAGCCGCCCGCGCGTGCCATCGACCGACCAGGCTGCGCCCGCCGCCAGCCACGGCGCGTTCACGGCGGCCGCCGCGCGCGCGATGGGCGCCGCGATGCGGGCGGAATAATGCTGCGTGACGAGCGGCGCTCCGGCCTTGGCGATCCCGGCCTTCTCGGCCGCGATATCCTCGATCCGGTCACCCAGAAACTGCTGATGATCGAGGCCGAGCTGCGCGATGCCGCAGATCAGCGGGCGTTCGATCACATTGGTCGCATCCAACCGGCCGCCCAGCCCCACCTCGATCACGCAGGCATCGGCCGGCGTGCGCGCGAAGGCGAGGAACGCGGCGGCGGTCGTCACCTCGAAGAAACTGGCGCCGACATCGGCACCGACATCCAGCACCTCGGCCAGCAATTCGGCCAGCAGCGCATCCTCGATCAGGCTGCCGGCGATGCGGATCCGCTCGTTGAAGCGGACGAGATGCGGGCTCGTATAAGCATGGACCTTGTGGCCCGCAGCCTCCAACGCGGCGCGCAGAAAGGCGCAGGTGGAGCCCTTCCCGTTCGTACCCGCGACATGGAAGACCGGCGGCAGATCATGGTGCGGATTGCCGAGCCGCCGCAGCAGCGCGCTGATCCGCTCCAGCCCGAGAATATCCGCCCCCGGCGACAGCAGGGACAGCCGATCGAGCTGCGCCTGCACGGCCGGATCGGACGAGACGGCATGATCGGCCATCAGCGCAAACCCTGCTCAGGCAGCGGCCTTGTCCCCGCAGAGATAGCCGATCAGGCGGGCCAGCTCGGCGCGCAGCTTGTGGCGATGGACGACCATGTCGAGCATCCCGTGCGCCAGCAGATATTCGGCGCGCTGGAAGCCATCGGGCAGCTTCTCGCGGATCGTCGATTCGATCACGCGCTGGCCGGCGAAACCGATCAGGGCGCCCGGCTCGGCGATCTGCACGTCGCCCAGCATCGCATAGCTGGCGGTGACGCCGCCGGTGGTGGGATCGGTCATCACCACGATATAGGGCAGGCCCGCCTCGCGCAGCTTCTGGATCGCCACGGTGGTCTTGGGCATCTGCATCAGGCTGAGAATGCCCTCCTGCATGCGCGCGCCGCCGGCGGCCGTGAAGATGATGTAGGGGCATTGCTCGGCGATCGCGGCCTCGACCCCGACGACGAAGGCCGCGCCCACGGCGAGGCCCATCGATCCGCCCATGAAGGCGAAATCCTGGACGCCGACGATCGCCTTCATCCCCTCGATCCGGCCGCTGGCATTGACGAGCGCGTCGCCCTCGCCGGTCGCGGTGCGCGCGGCTTTCAGGCGATCGACATATTTCTTCGAATCGCGGAATTTCAGCGGATCTTCGCGCACCTGCGGATTGGGTAGCGGCACATAGACGCCACTATCAAAAATCTCGTCGAAGCGCGCATCCGGGCCGATGCGACCATGATGATCACACTTCGGGCAGACGGACTGATTGTCCTCATATTCCTTCGTGAACACCATCGTCCCGCACGCGGGGCATTTGTGCCAGAGATTGTCGGGCGTCTCCTTCTTCTGAAGGAAGGGGACGGCGGTGCGGACGCGATCGAGCCAGCTCATGCGGGCTGCTCCTCCTTGGTTCCGGCCAGGGCTGCGGAGAGCCCGGCCACGATGGTGCGCGCGGCAGCGGCGGGATCTGCGCCCGCCTCCGCCGCAGCGGCGATGGCCTCGACGATCGCGGAGCCGACGACGACGCCGTCGGCCACGCGGCCGATCGCCGCGGCCTGTTCGGGTGTGCGGACGCCGAAGCCGACCGCGACGGGCAGATCGGTCGCCGCTTTCAGGCGAGCCACCGCCTGCTCGATGCTGGCCTGCGCCGCCTGCTGGCTGCCGGTGATGCCGGCGACCGAGACATAATAGAGGAAGCCCGCGGCCCCCTCCAGCACGGCGGGAAGCCGCGCGGCATCGGTAGTGGGCGTGGCGAGGCGGACGAACGCGACGTCCGCCGCGCGCAGCGCCGGGCCCATCGCCACATCCTGCTCGGCCGGAATATCGACGCAGATCACGCCGTCCACGCCCGCGTCCACGCAGGAGGCGGCGAACGCATCGGCGCCCCGGCGCAGCATCGGATTGGCATAGCCCATCAGCACGAGCGGCACATGGGGATGACGCGCGCGGAAATCACGCGCGATGGCCATGATGGTGGCGCTGGTGGCGCCCGCCTCCAGCGCGCGCAGGTTGGCGCGCTGGATCGCGGGACCGTCCGCCATCGGATCAGTGAAGGGCAGGCCCAACTCGATCAGGTCCGCTCCGCCCGCGACCAGCGCATCGAGGATGGCGGGCGTGGCGGCGAGCGACGGATCGCCCCCGGTGACGAAGGTGACGAGCGCGGCGCGGCCTTCGGAGCGCGCACGGGCGAAGGCGGTGGCGATGCGATTGCTCATGCCCGGCCTCCGTTCACGCTGGTCCCAGCCACGCCGTTCGTGCTGAGCGCAGTCGAAGCATGGGCTGCACACGAATCGCCCGGAGCACGTCCTTCGACTTCGCTCAGGACGAACGGGAAATCGTGGTCCCCTTGGTCAGCACGGCTCATATCGTCACCCCCAGCGAGGCGGCGACCGTCGCCATGTCCTTGTCGCCGCGACCGGAGAGGTTGACGACGACGATCTGGTCCTCGCGCATCGCGCGCGCCTTGGCGGGCACGGCGGCGAGCGCATGGGCGCTTTCCAGCGCGGGGATGATGCCCTCCACGCGGGTCAGCAGGGTGAAGGCATCGATCGCCTCCTGGTCCGTCACGCCCTCATAGGAGACGCGGCCGATATCGTTGAGCCAGGCATGCTCCGGCCCGATGCCGGGATAATCGAGCCCGGCAGACACCGAATGCGCCTCGATGATCTGGCCGTCGTCATCCTGCAGCAGATAGGTGCGGTTGCCGTGCAGCACGCCGGGGCTGCCGCCGCCGATACTGGCGGCATGCTTGTCCGTGTCCATTCCGTGGCCCGCCGCCTCGACGCCGAGCATCGCCACCTCGGCATCGTCGAGGAAGGGATGGAACAGACCGATCGCATTCGATCCGCCGCCCACCGCCGCCACGAGCAGATCGGGCAGGCGCCCTTCCATCTCGAGGATCTGGGCGCGGGCTTCCGTGCCGATCACCGACTGGAAATCGCGCACCAGCTCCGGATAGGGATGCGGGCCCGCCACCGTGCCGATCAGGTAGAAGGTGTCGTCGACATTGGCGACCCAGTCGCGCAGCGCCTCGTTCAGCGCATCCTTCAGCGTCTGCGCGCCGTTGGTGACGGGAATCACCTCGGCGCCCAGCAGCTTCATGCGGAACACGTTCGGCTGCTGTCGTTCGACATCCTTGGCGCCCATATAGACGACGCACTTCAGACCGAAGCGCGCGCAGACCGTGGCGGTGGCGACGCCGTGCGAGCCCGCACCCGTTTCCGCGATGATGCGCGTGCGGCCCATGCGGCGCGCGAGCAGGATCTGGCCGATGCAGTTGTTGATCTTGTGCGCGCCGGTGTGGTTCAGTTCCTCGCGCTTCAGATAGACCTTCGCGCCCATGCCGGGGGCGGCCCCCTCGCGGATCGTCTCGGTCAGGCGCTCCGCATAATAAAGCGGGCTGGGCCGTCCGACATAATGTTTGGCGAGGCTTTCCAGCTCGGCGCGGAAGGCGGGATCGGCCTTGGCGGCACGATATTCGCGATCCAGCTCCAGAATGAGCGGCATCAGCGTCTCGGCGACGTAGCGGCCGCCATAGTCACCGAAATTTCCCTGCGCGTCAGGCTGGGAGCGAAGGCTGTTGGGAAGAGTCATAGGCGGGCGGTCGCTTGAAGGAAGGCGGCGATCTTGTCCACATCCTTGAGGCCGGGCGCGCGCTCCACGCCCGAAGAGACATCCACCAGCCGGGCGCCGGTGACGCCCACCGCATCGGCCACATTCTCCGCATCCAGCCCGCCCGAGAGCGCCCAGGGCAAGGGATGATCGAAGCCGTGCAGCAAAGTCCAGTCGAAGCGCAACCCCATACCGCCGGGCAAAGCGGCGCCGTCTGGCGTCTTGGCATCGTAGAGGATGCGATCGGCGGCGCCCCGGAAGGCGGCCGCGCCCGCCAGATCGACGCGCGTCCGCACCGGCACCGCCTTCCAGATCTCGACACCGAACCTATGCCGCAGTGCAACAACACGCTCCGGCGCCTCATGGCCGTGGAGTTGCAGCGCCGTGACGCCCGCCCCGATCGCGCGCGCAACGAGATCGTCGTCGGGATCGACCAGCACCGCCACCGTGCCGACTCCGGCGGGGACGGGCGCGATCAATCCAGCCGCCTGATCGGGCGTCACATTCCTCGGGCTTTTCGGGAACATCACGAAGCCGAGCCACGCGGCCCCACCGCGCAACGACGCCGTCACCGTATCGGCCGTGGAAAGCCCGCATATCTTTGCCTGAACGCGCATCCTGCCCCTTTAGCGGCTTTGCCCGGGAAGGGGGCGCAGAAAGCGCAGCTTTTAATTGCGGAAAGTGCAAGCGGACTCGCCAGCTTCGCAGTTGCAGCAAGAGGCCGGTCCGGGCAGTTCTTGCAGCGCAATATAGAACAACATCACCGTCTAGGCAGAGGCAGACCCAATCGATGGAGACTGCCATGATCAAGTTCGCTCTTCCCGCTCTCGCGCTCGTCGTCGCCGCTCCGGCCGTCGCGCAGACCCAGGTTGCTCCGCTCTCGTTCGAGCGTGACGGCATCCGCTACGAAGCCAACGTCATCACCGCCGACAACGGCGTGACCCGCATCACCGGCAAGGAGCTGGGCTCGGGCCGCACGTTCGACCTGAAGCTGGTCAACGGCAAGGTCTCGGGCCGCTACGATCACACCGACGTGCGTTACGACGCGCCGACCGCGCGCATCGACTAATTCACGATACAGTTTCGCGGCAACGCGAGAGTGGACGGGCCGGGATGCTGGGGCATCCCGGCCCGTTTTCGTTTTGGGTCGGCGGGAATGCGCTTCGATGGCGCCGAGCCCCTGCCGGTGCGGCGAGCAACCGTCCTTCCGCGACCCTCGCCATGGACTGCCTCAGCGTCCAACAACCCACCCTCTCATCGACGAGGCACATCGGCGCCTGGATGCTGAAACGGGCCCGGCATGACGACGAGGATCTCTGATCCAGCCTTGAGCAGCGGCCGCGGCCCTATTCGTTCAGTGCGCCGCCACGCGCGAAAAGACGTTCATCACGATGACGCCGCAGATGATCAGCGCCATTCCCAGCATCGCCGCGGCATCCAGCTTCTGGCCCTGGAAGGCCCATGCGATGGCGGAGATCAGCACGATCCCGACGCCCGACCAGATCGCATAAGCGATGCCGGTCGGCATCGTCCGCAGCGTGATCGACAGGAAGTAGAAGGCCACGCCGTATCCGGCGATCGTCGCCGCGCTCCACAGCGGCTGCGTGAAGCCGTTCGACTGCTTCATGGCGGTGGTGCCGAGAACTTCGGCGACGATGGCGAGCATGAGATAGGTCATGCCCGGTCACGTAGCACAGGGATGATGGCTGAAATGGGGCCGTGCGGGGCATCGCGGATAGCCGGCTCGCCCCGTTTCGGCGCGGCGAGGTCTCACGCCATCGCCAGCACCGAATCGACCCATTCGGGAACGAGCTGGCTGGCCGCGCCATAGCGGGCATCGTCGAAATGGTGGCTTCCGGCGGAGCGATCCAGGTTGAGTTCGAGCGTCCAGGCGTTGGTGGCGTTGGCGATCTGGACAAAACCCGCCGCCGGATAGACCGCGCCGGACGTGCCGATCGACACGAACAGATCGCAAGCGATCAGCGCCTGTTCGATCGGCTCCATCTCATAGGGCATCTCGCCGAAGAAGACGATGTCGGGACGAAGCCGATCGCGCGCGGAGCAGGAGGGGCAGACCGTGCCGCCGATCATGTCGCCCGCAAATGCCGTATGCTCCCCGCAGACGCGGCAGAGCGCGGAAAGCAACTCGCCATGCATGTGAATCAGGCGCCGGCTGCCGGCGCGCTCGTGCAGATCATCGACATTCTGGGTGACGATCAGCAGCTTGCCGGGCCATTCGGCCTCCAGCTTCGCGAGCGCGCGATGCGCGGCATTGGGCGCGACATGGGCGAGGCCGCGACGACGCGCATCATAGAAGCCCAGAACCAGCGCTTCGTCCCGATCCAGCGCCTCTGGGGTGCAGATATCCTCCACGCGGTGGCCCTCCCATAAGCCCCCCGGCCCCCGGAACGTGGCAAGCCCGCTTTCGGCGGAAATCCCGGCGCCCGTGAGGACCACGATGTTGCGAACGGTAACCACGCACCCAGCCTATAAGGATATGATGGCAATCTCCAGAATCGTTACGGCCATCCCTGAATTTTGCTGATCCGAAGTGGCGGGATCCGGCACGCGACCCCATGGGCAGCGACCTCTTTCAGGAGCAGGCTGGGAATCCCTCCCCATCATCGCCGCCCGCGCCTGCCCCCGGCCTACAGATCGACGCCAGCGGCGATCGCCTCCAGCTTGCGGACTCGTTCGCGCAGGTCGGCCAGCTCGATCCGGGCGGCGGCGGGGGACGCCGACGCGGGCACCTCGCTCTCGCGCCGGCCGCCGGACAGCGCATAACGCTGCAGCTCCACCCATTCGTGCCAGGCGCGCAGCCCGGCGAGCGCCAGGACGATCACGCCGGCCAGAGCGGCGAACGCGACGGTGACGGACATCATGGTCTCGGTCATCACAGCCTCCGTCAGTATCTCGGTCATTGCTTCGCTCCCTCGCGCGCATCGCGCAGCGCCTCGATCTCGCGCTCCAGCGCGATCCCGCGGGCATGATCGCCATCGGTGACGATCCGCTCCAGCACGGCGATCCGGTCCTTCAACTGGCGGATCTCGCCCTGCAGCCGCTGGGCATCGGCATCCCCCTGCCCCCGCCCCTCGCCCGCATTCAGGCGGGCGCGCTGGAGCCGGGTGAAGGAAATGATCGCCACGATGGCGACGACCATCAGAAAAGGTGCGAACTCGATCATGTTTCAGTCCCTCGATCGGCGCGCCGGGCGAGCCGAATCCCTTGATGCTTATTCTGCCCGATGGGCCAGTTCGTTACGGGCCGGCCTGTCGCGGAGAAGTTCTATCTCGCGCTCCAGCCTGGTCGCGGGATCGGTGGCGATGCGTTCCAGCACCGCGATCCTTTCCTCCAGCCGCAGCACCTGCCCCGTCAGACGCTCATTCTCGTCCGACAGCAGGAGAACCTTGCGCTCGGCCTCCGGATCGGCCGCGCCATGGCGGCGGCGGCGATAGTCCTGCGGGGCATAGCCGTGCCGCGCGCGGATCCAGTTGTTCGCGACCCACGAGATCGGGCCGATGGTGATCGCCGCGATCGGGATCAGAAGAGCCAGCTGACTCACGATACGTCCCCCCTTCTGTCGTCAGCCGATCAGCGCAGCGCCTCGATCTCGTCCGCGAGGCGGCGATTCTGGCTGGTCACGTGCGTCTCCACATCGGCCAGACGGCGATCGATATCGCGGAAGCGGGCGCGCACATCGCGCACCGAATTGCCGGGCCGGGCGCGGACGCCCTGCCAGAATTTGCGATCCTCGCGATCCTGATATTCGAATTCGCGCGGCTTATCCTTCGCCAGCCAGGCGACGAGGAAATAAGCGAGCAGCTGGCCGCCGCCCATGAAGCCCGTGGCGAAACCGATCAGCACGAAGCCGACGCGGATCAGCAGCGGATCGATGCCCGTATAATCGGCGATGCCGGAGCAGACGCCCAGGAACTTGCCGTTGCTCTTGTCGAGATAGAAGCTGGTGCGGCTCGGTGTCATCTCGAGGTCCTTTCCTGTCTGGGGGGGGCGGCCGGGCGCGGCTCAGCGCTGGCGGCGGCGCTCCGCAATGCGATCGAACACATGATCGTCCTCGCGATCGTCCATCAGACGCTCGGTATCCGGACGGCGGAAATGGGGATTGTCGGCGGCGACGATGCGCTCGATCGTGGCCATGCGATCGTCCAGGCGGCGGGCGAGATCGTGCAGCTCATCGAGCAGTTTCTCATCCTCGATCGGCAGCGTGCCGGACTTTTTCCACTGGGTGACATAATGGAAGATCAGCCAGGGCAGCCCGATGAAGAGCATGCCGCAGATGAGAACCGGCAGAAGATCGCCCATCTCAACCCTCCTGATCGCTCAGGCGCGCGCGGGCGCGGGCCTTGAGCGCTTCCAGCTCGGCATCCACCTTGTCGGCGGAGCGCAGCTCGGCAATCTCTTCCTCCAGGCTCTTCTGCACGCCCAGCCCGGCGGCATCGGCCCGGCCCTCGGCCAGATCGACCCGGCGCTCGAGAACGTCGAAGCGGCTGAACGCCTCCTCCACCTTCTGGCCCGCATACATCTCACGCAGCCTGGTGCGATTGTGCGCCGATTCGAGGCGGGTCGCGATCGAATTCTGGCGGGTGCGGGCCTCGCGCAGCTTGTTCTGCAGCTTGGCGATGTCCGCCTCGCAGGCCGAAAGCGCCTCGTCGATCTGGGTGATCTCGTCCTTCAGCTGATCGGCCAGATCGCCGGCCTTCTGCTTTTCGACGAGCGCGGCCTTGGCCAGATCCTCGCGGCCCTTGGACAGAGCCAGCTCGGCCTTGTCGATCCAGCCGTCCTGCACCTGATCCAGCTTGGCGATCTGGCGGCGCATCTCCTTCTGATCGGCGATGTGCCGCGCGGCGGAGGCGCGCACCTCGACCAGAGTCTCCTCCATCTCGAGGATGATCATGCGGATCATCTTCGCGGGATCCTCCGCCCGATCGAGCAGATCGGTCATGTTCGCGGCGATGATGTCGCGCGTGCGGGAGAAGATGCCCATGATGAAATACTCCTTGAAACCAGTCTCGCGCGGCGGCTGCGTCGTTCGTGTCTTCCAGTCGCCCCACGATAGCGCCGGGGCCGGCCTAGGGGAAAGGGCCGACCCCGGCATCACCGTCACTTGGCGGTGACCTGAGTGCCGCCGATGCCGCCGGCATCGGCAAGGCGAACGCTCTTCAGATCGCTCTGCATCTCGTCGAGCTGACGGAAGCTGTCGGCGCGGCCGAAATAGAGGCGCATCGCCACCGTCTGCGGGCGACCCAGCGCCGATTCGGGCAGCGGCGGATATTTGATCGAGCCCGCGACCTGCAGCGCGTGACGATTGACCTTCCGGTTGCCGGACGAACGCGCGATCTCGGCACCGGCATAGTCGCCCTGCGGGGTGAAGCGGACGGCGAGGACGGCCTCGGCGCGCTTGCCCGCGTCCATCTTGAGCGAGAAGCTATCCCGGCGCCCGGCGATCTGGTCTTCGACCTTGTCCTGCCAGGCCGCGATCGAGCCGGGCACGGTGGCGGCACCGGCCGGGGCGACCGCGGCGGTGACGCAGGTGACGGTCAAAGCCATCGCGCCGAAAGCGGAAAAAGCGAGGCGTTGGGCGTTGGGGTTTGTGAACAGAGACATCGCAAAAACTCCCACCTTGAACATTGGCACACCGTGTTCCGGTGTCGGACAATGCTTTGCAGAAGGCGTGCCAATTCCTCATTTTATTGATTTTGTTGTGTAATCCTAAAATGCGCCCACCGAGGCTCATCGAATCTCTTGCCAACAAGTGGCAAAATTCGCCAAATTGCCGGAATGGACCGCGACGTTCAGTTCATCGGCCAGTCCTCGGCCTTTCTCGACGCGGTCGAACGCGCGAGCCGGGCGGCCGCGCTCAACCGGCCGGTGCTGGTGATCGGCGAACGGGGGACGGGCAAGGAACTGGTGGCCGAGCGCCTCCATCGCCTGTCCGGCCGCTGGTCCGGCCCGCTCGTGACGCTCAACTGCGCGGCGCTGCCCGAGACGCTGATCGAGGCCGAGCTGTTCGGCCATGAGGCGGGCGCCTTCACCGGCGCCACCAAGGCGCGCGCCGGCCGCTTCGAGGAAGCCGACGGCGGCACGCTCTTTCTAGACGAACTCGCCACGCTGAGCATGGGCGCGCAGGAGAGGCTGTTGCGCGCGGTGGAATATGGCGAGGTGACGCGCATCGGCGCGAGCCGGGCGATCCGTGTCGACGTGCGCATCGTGGCCGCGACCAACGAACATCTGCCGAAGATGGCGGAAGAAGGCCGCTTCCGTGCCGATCTGCTCGATCGCCTGTCCTTCGAGGTGATCACCCTGCCGCCCCTGCGCGCGCGCGAGGGCGACGTGCCCGTGCTGGCCGAGCATTTCGGGCGGCGCATGGCGACGGAGATCGGCTGGGATCGCTGGCCCGGCTTCTCGGGAAAGGCGGCCGAGGCGCTGCAGACCTATGGCTGGCCCGGCAATGTGCGCGAGCTTCGCAACGTGGTGGAGCGCGCCGTCTATCGCTGGGAGGATGAGAGGCGCCCGATCGAGGAGATCAGCTTCGATCCCTTCGCCTCGCCCTGGCGGCTGGCGGCGCTGAAGCCCGCGACGGCGATCGTGCCGGCCGAGCCGGCGGCACTGAGCGAACCGGCCGTGGTCGCCACGGCGATGCCCTCCGTCGACTGCGACGATCTGCGCGCCGCCTGCCATGCTTATGAGCGGATGCTGCTGGAAGCGGCGCTGGCACGCTGCCGCTACAATCAGCGCCAGACCGCTTTGGCCTTGAAGCTGACCTACGATCAATTGCGCCATGCCTTGCGGCGGCATGATCTGCTGGAAAAGGCGCCGGGCTAGAGCAACGCCACCTGCGAATAGAGCGCTCGCCATAACGGACGCCAAATACGCCAACGCCCGGCCGGCAGCGGGGGCTGCCAGCCGGGCGCTTTCGTCTTCATCCGTCAGGCCATCGGCGGATGCACCTCGGCGCCGCCACCTCCGGCTTTCAGGATTTAGAAGCGGACGCCGACGCCCACGATGCCCGCGTCGCGGCCACCGAAGTTGTTCTCATACTCGGTGCGGCGATATTCGGCCGAGATGTAGTAACGCGGCGTGATCGCATATTCGAGACCGCCACCGAAGCGCACGCCCTCGAGGTTGGTGTGGCTGCCCGCGACGTCGATGCGGGTCGTGTCGTAGCCGACCTTCGCGAAGCCCAGGATCTGCGGGGTCAGGACGTAGCCGACGCGGCCCGAGATGGCGAGATCGCGCGAGGCGTGGACATCACCGAACTTGGTGGTCGAATCCTCGAGCGAAGCCTCGGCGCCGATCGTGATCTTGGGGGCGATGGCATAATCGTAGCCGAACGAACCGCCATAGGTGAAACCGTCGCGGCCATGGGTCTTGTCATAGCCGAGCGTCGCACCGATGCGGGCGCCGGTGAACGGCGCGGCGTCCTGCGCGAACGCGGGAGCGGCAACGGCCATGGCGGCTGCGGCGACGAGAAGATAGCGCATATTCAACTCCATTCAGTCGCGTGGTCGGCGGGTGGGGAAAACGATGCCAACGACGCGGGGCGGCGCCATTGGGCGCCGGAACCTGAATGTCACATAAACGTCATACGGCCTGTTGCATGAAAACACCGCCTCGACGCGATGCGATCAATCGGGTCTTGAAATCATCATGGCATGCCCCACGCACAGAGGAGCGCGAGTGCGGACCTGAACAGGCTGAAAGCCGCGCCCCGTGTGGAAGAGCCTTTAGATACGCTTGATTGCAACTGTGCATGCAGCATTAGCATCTTGCCTGCCGCATTTTGATTTGGCGCAAAATCGATTGGCGCTGTTCATAAACGCTATTGGCTGCAACCCGCTGGAGGCCATCGACGTACGAGTCGCTTCGGCGGCGAAAGGATCGGGGGCCGGCGGGGCGCCCGAGGGGCTCGCCCGACGCCCATCTGCTAACGACTCGCAACAGTCGATTTCGTGGTGACCTTTGCCGCCAAGCGGCGTTAGGGGCGCTCGACACCCAGCCAGGAGATGCAGTCATGGCCTTCGAACTTCCGCCGCTTCCCTTCGACAGCTCGGCTCTCGACCCCTACATGTCGGCGGAGACCTTCGAATATCACCACGGCAAGCATCACAAGGCCTATGTCGACAAGGTCAACGGCTGGATCGACGAGAAGAAGCTCGGCGGGCTGAGCCTGATCGACGTGACCAAGAAGGCGAAGGAGACGGGCGACAAGGGCCTGTTCAACAACGCCGCCCAGATCTGGAACCACACCTTCTTCTGGAACTGCCTGGCGCCCGCCGGCCAGGCGCCGACCGGCATCCTCGCCGAGAAGATCACGGCCGCCTTCGGCTCGACCGACGAACTGCTGAAGAAGCTGGCCGCCGAGGCCGTCGGCCATTTCGGCAGCGGCTGGGCGTGGCTGGTGCTGGAGGGCGACGCCCTGAAGATCACCTCCTACCACGATGCCGACACGCCGATCGTGTATGAAGGCGTGAAGCCGCTCCTGACGCTCGATGTGTGGGAGCATGCCTATTACATCGACTATCGCAACGCGCGTCCGAAGTTCGCGGACACGGTGCTGGCGAACGTGATCAACTGGGATTTCGTCGGCCAGAATCTCGACGGCAACGGCGCCAGCCGCGCCGATCAGGAGCAGTAAGCTCCGGCCGCAAGGCCTGAAATCGCGAGGCCCGGCTTCCGATCGGAGGCCGGGCCTTGTCGTATCCGGCATCAAAACTCACCGATGCGACATGATGAGGACATGCGGCCACACCATCTCGGCTCGGGCGTACGGGCAGCATAGCCCGGCGTTCGCAGGAGACCTGAGATGAGCATCCTCATGATCACCGCCCTGGCAGCGGCGATGGCAGGCACACCGCCCGCCACCCATCTTTCCCACACGATCCATCACCAGCATCAGGGCCGCAATGTGACCGCGACCTATGAGGGCGTGACCAACATCGCGCTGAAGCAGCGCGGCATGGCCAGCGCACCGGGGCGGATGAGCACCCAGATCTGTGACTGGAATGCCAACATCCATGTGTCGCGCACGCCGCCCGGCAGCGAGCCCACCCCGCTCGGCAGCCGCACGGTGCTGAGCGGGTTGCGCGCGGGCGATTGCCTGACCGTCGCCTCCGGCATCGAGCGCGACGTGGCGCGCCGCAACGCCACGTTGAGAGACCATGTCGTGACGGTGGCGGAAGCGGACGGCCCGGTTGTGGCTACCAGCATCGCGGTGGCCGGCGGCGGATCGGAATAAGGTGATCGCCGCCGCCCGCACGATTCTGGCTCTCGCAATCCTATGCCTGCCGGTGGCGGCCCGTGCCGCCACGGCCACCTTCGAGGCCGGATCGGACGAGCGGCGGCGAGGCCTCAGCTGGAGTGGAGGAAAAGCCGCTGCGCGAGCGGCGCTCGCGATCGATCCCTCCCCGGCCTTCCGGCTGGATGCCGCCGCGACAACGCTCCGGGGCGCGGCGCGCCATGGCGGCGCCGATGCCGGATTCGATCTCGGCGCCTCATGGCGCGCGCAAACCGGCGCCATCCGTCTGGATGCGGGCATCGTCGGCCACCTCTTCGCCGGCGGTTCGGGCCCGCTCGATTATGCCGAGGTGCAAGGCGGCATCGGCACCAGCCTTGGCCCGGCCTCCCTTGATCTGTCCGCCAGCTACGCACCACGGCAGAAAGCGATCGGCGGCGACAATCTCTATCTGGCGGCTCAGGCGCGCGTGGCGATCCTGGGCACGCCTTTCTCGGCGACCGGCGGCATCGGCCATTCCTCCGGCGACGTGAGCAAGGCCGCCCGCGCCGATCGGCTGCGCCCCGGCGGCGCCTATTTCGACTGGCAGCTCGGCATCGAGCATGCTCGCGGGCCGATCACGGTGAGCCTGCTCTATGTGGGTAACGACATACGGGCGTCGGATCGGGATACACCCGCGACCAGCGCGGCTGGCGATACCGTGCTGGTCCGCCTCGGCCTCTCTCTTTGAACGAACGAACATGTGGGCGCGAGCGGCTCCCCCTGGTTCGTCATTGCGAACGGCACGAACAGCGATGATCGGAGATCACTTCTTCGGCGGGTCGTCCGCCTGAGCGGCCAATTCCTCCAGTTGCGCCGCCGCCGCCTGCCCGGCCGGATCGCCGGGCGCGAGCTTCTTCGCGCGTTCCCACGCCACTTTCGCGGCGGAATCGGCGCCCGCCATGATCGCGATATTGCCCGCCTCCAGCGCCACCGCCGCCGCATCGGGCGCGAGCTTGGCGGCCTCCGATATGTCGCGCGAGGCGCGCTCCAGATCGTCCTGACGCCGCGCCAGCGTGGCCGAGAGCAGCCAGGCGAAAGGATCGTTCGGCACCAGCTTCAGCGCGCGATCGATATCGATGCGCGCGGCCGCCGGATCGTTCAGCCCGACATTGGCGCGGGCCCGATCCAGCCACGCCTCGCCCTGCATCACCTCCGTCAGGCCCGGCAGCTTCAGCGCGCGATCGATCGCGGTGCGCGCCAGTTGCGGATCGTCGCCCGCCAGCGCCGCATTGCCCGCCTGCGTCCACAGCAGCACGGCGCGCGGATCGTTCGCGGATTCGGCCGCCGTGCCCGCGCGCACGAAGGTGGCGGCGGCGGCATTCCAGTCGCCATCCGCGCCCTGGGCCAGCCCGAGACAGTGACGCGAGGGCAGATTGTCCGCCTGTTTCGCCCACTCCGTCGCCTCGCTCAGTGCGCGCGGCACATCGCTCTTGGTGAGCGCGACGCAGGCGTTGAAGCGCGCCGTATCGTCGCCCGGAAGCTTCGCCAGCGGCGTGGGGGACGTGCCGGCAGCGGCGGCGAGAAGGAAAAGAAGGATCACTCAGCTCTCGATCAGGCGGGCGACCGTCTGCACCAGCAGATCCAGATCCTGCGGGCGCGACAGGCGATGATCGCCGCCCTTGACCAGAATCGTCTGCACATCGTCTGAACGCAGCGCCCGGCCCAGCCGGAACGAGATCGAGGGTGGCACGTCGGGATCGTCCAGACCGTGGAGCAGGCGGACGGGGCCATCATAGGCGATCTCATCATCGAGCAGCAGCAGCGCCTGCCCGCTCTGCCACAAAGGCAGCGTGGTGATCATCGGCGTGGGGGAATAAGGCGATTCCTCGACCAGCAGGCCATCCTCGGCCAGCGTCTGCCGCATCGCGTCGTCAAAACCCCATTCGGTGAAATCGGGCGCGGCGGCGATGCCGACGAGGCCCGCGACGCGATCCGGCCGGGCGACGGCGGCGAGCAGCATCTGCCACCCGCCCATCGAGGAGCCGACCAGCACCAACGGCCCGACGGTGACATTATCGATCAGACCCAGCACGTCCTCATGCCAGCTCGCCAGCGTCTGTTCGGCGAACACGCCCTCGCTCTCGCCGCAGCCGGCATAATCGAGGCGCAGCATCGCGTGGCCGCGCGCCATCGCCCACGCCTCCAGCGCGAGCGCCTTGCCGCCGTTCATGTCGGACATGTAGCCCGGCAGGAACACGATCGTCGGGCCCGTGCCGGGGCGGTGATGATAAGCGAGGGAGGGCTTGCCATCTCGGATTAAATAATCGGCCATGTGCCCGCTTTATCGCCGGGCGCGGGCCGCCGCCACGCCTCTCCGCCGGCGCGGACCTCGTCAGGAGCGTCTTAAGCTTTCGCGGCTATGGGCTGGGGGCATGACGATGATGGATCTCCGCCTGACCGCCGCCTCCGACGGCGCCATCGAAATCGGCCGGGTTCTGGAGATTTCCGGGGCCGGCGCGCGCGCGACGCTGGACGCCGCCATGCTGGCGACGCTCGGCCAGGCGGGACCCGCCCAGCCCGGCGCGATCGGCAGCCACCTGAAGCTGCCCGTCGGCACCAACTGGGTGATCGCGCAGGTGAGCGCGCTGCGCCGCGAGGAAGCGGACAGCGACCTGATCGTGGCCAATCTGGATTTCGTGGGCGAGGCCGATGCCGACGGCGTGAGCTTTCGCCGCTTCCGGCGCGGCGTGAGCCACCTGCCTTTGCCCGGCTGCCGCCTCTATGCGACGAGCGAGGCGGATCGCATCGCCATCTTCGCACCCGACGAACGGCCGCACATCACGTTCGGCCGGATCCATTCGGCGGGCGAGGCGCGCGCGGCTTTCTATATCGACGGGCTGCTCGGCCGCCATTTCGCGATCCTCGGCTCGACCGGCACGGGCAAATCCTCCGCCGCGGCGCTTCTGCTCCACCGCATCTGCGAGCGGGCGACGAATGGCCACGTGCTGATGATCGATCCGCACGGCGAATATGGCGCCTCCTTCGCGGGAGCCGGCGCGGTGTTCGACGTGACGAGCCTCGCCCTTCCCTATTGGCTGATGAATCTGGAGGAGCATGCCGAGATCTTCGTGACGGCGCGCGGCCCCGAGCGTCAGATCGACATCGACATCTTCGCCAAATGCCTGCTCGCCGCACGCGCGCGCAATCGGGCGTCGGAGGGCATCGCCCGGCTCACCGCCGACAGCCCGATCCCCTATCTCCTCTCCGATCTGGGCAACATCCTCTCGGCCGAGATGGGCAAACTGGACAAGGGCGGCACGGGCATCGGCCCCTATCTGCGGCTGAAGGCGCGGATCGACGAGCTGAAGGTGGATCCGCGCTACGCTTTCATGTTCTCCGGCATGATGGTGGGCGATACGATGCAGGCGGTGCTGCAGCGCCTGCTGCGCCTGCCCGCCGACGGCAAGCCGATCGCGATCGTCGATCTCTCCGCCGTGCCGTCCGAGATCACGCCGGTGCTGGTGGCGCTGCTGGCGCGGCTGGTGTTCGATCATGCGCTCTGGTCGCGCGGAGCCGATGCCCGGCCCGTTCTGCTCGTGTGCGAGGAGGCGCATCGCTACATTCCGGCCGATGCCATGTCGCCCGCGCGCCGCATTCTGGAGCGGATCGCCAAGGAAGGCCGCAAATATGGCGTGTCGCTCGGCCTGATCTCGCAGCGGCCGTCCGATCTGGCCGAGGGCGTGCTTTCCCAGTGCGGCACGATCGTCTCGATGCGGCTGAACAACGACAAGGATCAGGCGCATGTCCGCTCGGCCGTGCCCGAGGGCGCGCGCGGGCTGATCGACGCGATCCCGGGCCTGCGCAATCGCGAGGCCGTGGTGGTGGGCGAAGGCGTCGCGCTGCCGATGCGCGCGGTGTTCGACGATCTGGAGCCGGAGAAGCTGCCCGCTTCGTCCGATCCCTCGTTCGCGCTGGGCTGGCAGGTGGCGGCCGAGGAGCCCGCACGGCTGGCGCGCACGATCGCCCGCTGGCGCGCGCAGGGCCGCCTGCCCGGCACCGACTGACCCCCCTCGACGGAACGCGACCGCTTCGGCATCATCGCCCCATGACCGAGGGGGCGGACACGATCGGGGACCTGGCGACGGCCGGCCTGCTGGCGCGCGAAGTGGAGCGCGCACGGCTGGGCGAGCCCGCGGTGGGACATGACGTGCACGAGCCCTGCGCCAATTGCGGCACGGTGCGCGAAGGGCCCTATTGCCACGTCTGCGGGCAGGCGGGGCATGTCCATCGCAACCTGATGGCGCTGGTCCACGATCTCGCCCACGGCGTGTTCCATTTCGAGGGCAAGATCTGGAACACGCTGCCGATGCTGGCGCTGCGGCCGGGCGAGCTGACCAAGCGCTATGTCGCGGGCGAGCGCGCCAAGTTCGTCTCGCCCATCGCCTTGTTCCTGTTTTCCGTCTTCCTGATGTTCGCGGTCGTCTCCAATCTCGGCGGGCATGGCGCCAAGGCGAAGGCGGAAGCGACCAAGCAGGGCGTGGCCTCCGAGATCGTGAAGACGCGCGTGAAACTGGACAAGACGCGCCGTTTGCTCGCCGAGGAAACCGACCCCGACGATCGCGCCCGGCTGACCGAGAAGATCACCGATCTGACCGCCGAGGTGGCCGCGCTGCGGGCGATCGAGACGCACGGGCTGGCGGGCGTGGGCAAGGCGGCGGTGGAGGCCAGCCGCGCCGCCGCCGACCCGCAGGCCGCCCGGAAAGCGGCGGAAGTGGCGGCCAAAGCCGCCGGCACGACGCCGGTCGCGGGCAAGGCCGCCGAGGGCGCGGCGGACCATGCCAGCGAGGCGCCGAGCCCGGTGACGCAGATCCCCTATGTGGGCGGGCTGCTGGCGCATGCGGCCGATAATCCCGAACTCGTCGTCTACAAGATGAAGAATTACGCCTACAAATATAGCTGGGCGCTGATCCCCATCTCCGTGCCCTTCATCTGGCTGCTCTTCTGCTTCCGCCGCGACGTGGGCCTCTACGATCACGCCATCTTCGCGATCTACTCGCTCTCCTTCATGTCGCTGGCGGTGGTGGTGCTGGCGGTGCTGGGCCGGATCGGCCTGTCCGGCGCGATCATCCCGCTGATCGCGATGATCGTGCCGCCGATCCACATCTACCGGCAGTTGAAGGGCGCCTATGATCTCAGCCGCTTCAGCGCGCTGTGGCGCACGGCGGCGATGCTGGTGATGACGACGATCACGCTGAGCCTTTTCACCTCCTTCGTCTTCTATCTGGGCAGCGACTGACCCCGCTTTGAGCGCAAGCGGCGGGAGGCGGAGAGCGGCCCGCGCTGCTAAATCGCTCGACGTTCGACGATGCCCTTCTTTTTCCGTTCGCACTGAGCCTGTCGAAGTGCCGTTCTTCTCCTCACGCTGAAAGAACAAGGACGGTGCTTCGACAGGCTCAGCACGAACGGGTTTTAAGGGGCATCGCATCGCCCCCAAAGGCGGAAAGCCGGAGACATTCGATGACCTACGCTTTCACAACAATGCCCTCGCCCGTCGGCACGCTGACTCTGGTGGCGAGCGACAACGGGCTCGCCGCAATCCTGTGGGAGGATGACCGGCCGGGCCGCGTGACGCTCGGCGCGATGGAGGAGCGGCCCGACCATCCCGTGCTGATGGAGACGGAGGCGCAGCTGCGCGACTATTTCGCCGGCACGCGCACGCGCTTCGATCTGCCGCTGGATGCGATGGGCACCGATTTCCAGAAGCGCGTGTGGGAGCAGCTGCTCGCCATCCCGTTCGGCGAGACGCGCACCTATGGCGAGATCGCACGCGCGATCGGATCGCCCAATGCGGTGCGCGCGGTGGGAGGCGCCAACGGCCGCAACCCGCTTTCGATCGTCGCGCCGTGCCACCGCGTGATCGGCGGCAACGGCACGCTCACCGGCTTCGCCGGCGGGCTGGAGGCGAAGCGCTACCTGCTGGCGCACGAGGGGCTGGAACTGGCCCTCTGAGGCCGCACCTCAGCTTTTCAGGAAGGCGGCGAAGGCATCCTGATAATCGGGATGCCAGCGCGACAGAGCGGGGCGATTCTCGATGATGTCGCCCATCGCCCAGGCCATGCGCTTCTCGTCAGTGTCGCGCGTGACGTCATTGTCCGGGCAGAGGATGTAGAAGTCGCCCGCCGCCATCCGTTCGAACAGAAAATCCGCTACCTGATCGGCGGTCCACGCGGCGTCCGGCTTTTCGGCCCGCGCTGTCATGCCGGTGAAGGTGAAGCCGGGGATCAGCAGATGCGCGCCGATGCGGTCCCCCGCCCCCTCGCGCAGGCTGTGCGCCAGCCCCTCCGTCAGCGCCTTCACGGCCGACTTGCTGACATTGTAGGCGGTGTTGCCGGGCGGCTGGGTGATGCCCTGCTTGGATCCGGTGTTCACGACGATGCCCGGTGCGCCGCTCGCGATCATGGCGGGGACGAACGCCTGGATCCCGTGCAGCACGCCCATCAAATTCACGCCGAGCACGTCCGCCCAGATATCGGCGCCGCCCAGCGCATCGGCACCGCCCGCGATCGCGGCATTGTTCATCAGGAACGAGACGGGCCCGAAGCGGGCGTGGATATCGGCCGCCAGCGCCTCGACCGCTCCGCGATCCGACACATCGGCCACGAAGCCCTCGGCGCCCGCCAGCTCACGGGCGCGCTCCAGCACCGTATCGGATCGATCGACGAGGCACACGGTGAGTTGCCGAGCCGCGAGCCGCCGGGCCACGGCGAGGCCGATCCCGCCGGCCGCGCCCGTCACGATCGCCACATTGCCCGCCGAAAGTGCGCTCATTGCTTGTCTCCTGAAATCCGGCGCACGGCATCGCCGCGCACCGCCGCATCGCGCCATCATAACAGGCGAGCGCGGGTTCGTTTCATCCCGCTTCTTCGCGCACCGAACCCGGAACAAAGGCAGCGGGACCCCGGCTCAAGGCCGGGGTGACGAAGAAGAGGAGCCGAGGTCGATCCGGGGCCTAGGCCGCCGCGGAGAGGGTCTTCCCACGGCTCGCCAGTGCGCCCTGATACAGATCCAGATATTTGTTCGCGACGGTGCTGGGCTGTGTCTGCGACAGGACCAGCTCGAAGCGATCGAAGGTGAGGCCGTCGCGGCCGCGCTCCACAATCGGCGCCATGCGCGCGGCCATGTCGGCCGGATCATGCGCGTCGTACAGCCAGTCCTTATTCTCTTCGCCGATCAGCTCGGGAATGCCGCCGGAGCGCGCGCCGAGCGACGGCACGCGCATCGCGCAGGCCTCCAGGATCGTGCGCGGCAGCGGCTCCGCCCACAGCGACGGCACGATCAGCACATCGATCGCCTCGAAGAAGTCCTTCGGATCCATGAAGCCGGCAAACGTGACAGGCATGCCCGCCGCGAGCGCCTCGAACCGGGGCATGTCGGCGGGCGCCTTGCCGGCGATGATCGCCTCCCAGCCGCCGGCGGGCAGAAGGCGCAGCGCCTCCAGCATCGTATCGACACCCTTTTCCGCCGAGATGCGGCCGAGATAGCCGAAGCGCAGCGGCCCTTCGAGCCGGGGCTTCACATAATTGGCCCCCGCCCCCTTCACGATCGCCGGATTCCAGATGACGCGGCGATAATTCCTGTCGACGTGGGAGAAATATCCCTCGTCCAGATGCGTATCGAGGATCTGCCGACCGACGCTGGCGACCGCCCCGACCGCGCGATGGCGCATGAGCTTGTCGAGCGTCAGCACCTTGCACTTCACGTGGCGCGAGGCGCAGGTCTTGCCGTTCTTGAACATGCCCGAATTGGTGCAGAGCAGCTCATAATCGCGGATCGTGTGCGCCACCGGAATGCCGCGCTTGGCGGCTTCGGTCCAGAGCAGGCTGCTGACCTCCACCATCGAATGGCTGTGGAGGATATCCGGCTTGAAATCGTCCAGCACCGCGCCGAAGCGGCCGGCGAGCGCGGTGTTGAAGGGCTGCTTGAGCTTGGCGACCGTGCGCGCGGCGCGGCCATGCTCCTCGACATCCTCCATCCAGAAATCATTGCCGTGCGCCATGCGATAGACGCTGACGTCGTTGCGCTCCGTGCGCGCGACCGTCTCGCGATTGAGGCAGGCGGCGCCGACCGTGTGGCCGAGCGCGACCTGCGCCTCCGCCAGCAATTCGACCGAGCGCTCCGCTCCGCCGACGATATGGGGCGGATACAGCGTACTGAGATGAAGGATCCGCACGATTTACTCCGCAGCAACACGATCAGAGAGAAGGCCTTCGTAAAGGCCGAGATAGGAGCCCACCATCTTCTCGGGCGAGACCTGATCCAGCAGCCCGCCGAAGGTGGCGGCCGAGGGCAGCGCCTGCCGCCCGCGCGCCATGATCTCGGTCATGCGCTGGGCGAGCGCGGCGGGATCGTCCGCCTTCACCACCCAATCGCTGCCGAGGCCGCTCTTGGTGACAAGCTCGCACACCGCGCCATGCGCCGTGCCCAGCACGGGCACGCCGCGCGCCAGGGATTCGACCACGGTGAGGCCGAACGGCTCGCGCCAGACCGAGGGGACGACCAGCACGTCCAGCGTATCCATGAAGGCCGACGAATCCACGAAGCCGCAGAATTCGATCGGGAGGCCCCTGGCGCGCTCCTCATAATCATTCTCGCCCGGCGCCTTGCCCGCGATCCGCAGCGTCCAGCCCTCGGCCGGAAGCAGGCGGCAGGCCGCGAGCAGCACGTCGAGCCCCTTTTCGGGGACGAGGCGGCCGATGAAGCCGAAGGTGAACGGGCCCTGCCGCGCCGCGCGCTCGGCGATGGCATCATGACGAGTGACGCGCGCGCCGTTCCAGATCACCGACAGGCGATCGGGCGAGACACCCGCCAAAGCGCCGCGCGTGACATGTTCGTCCAGCACCGCTTCCGACACGCCGACCACGGCATCGAACAGCGAGGCGTAGGTCGCCTTCCAGCGCGACGCATATTCGCAGGCGGCGCGACGGGTGACGCAGTTGCGGCCATTGTTGAACAGGGTCGCGCGCAGGCAGACCATGTCATAATCGTGGAGCGTGTGGACCAGCCGCGCGCCGGCATTCTTCGCGCGCTGCCAGGCGAGCGGCGAGAAGGTGACCATCGAGTGCGAATGCACGACGTCCGGCTTCACCTTGCGGGCGATCCTGCCGAAATCGGCGGCCGAGCGGAAATTGAAGGTCGTGATCGCCTTGTTGATCATCCGGAGCGGGCCGGATTTGAACGGCACGTCATCGATCCAGTAGAGATTGGAATTGGCGATCGGATAGGTCTTCACGCCGTGACGCTCGCCCTCCGGCTGCGCCTCGGGCACGATATAGGCGACGCTCACGTCATGCCCCTCGCGCGCCTGTCCTTCCGCGAGCATCTCGACGACGCGCTCGGCACCGCCCACGAGGTGCGGCGGGTAAAGGGAACTGAGATGAAGGATCCGCACGCTAAACTCTCCTCACACGGCCTGCCGCGACTGTAGCGAACCGGTTTGACCGGTCAGTTGCGGGCCGACGCGCGATAGCCCTTGAACCATTCGACGAAGATCGGAATGCCGACGGAGATCGGCGTGGTCGGCCGGAAGCCGAGATCCTCGCGGATCGCGGTGAGATCGGCATAGGTGGCAGGCACGTCGCCCGGCTGCATCGGCTTCTCGATCCGGATCGCCTTGCAACCGCAGCTCTCCTCGATCAGCCCGATCATCGTCTCCAGCTGCTCGGCCTGGTTGTTGCCGATATTGTAGAGCCGGTGCGGCGAGACGCTGCCGCCCGCCTTGGCTGCGCCGTCATCCGGCGGCGGATTGTCGAGCGCGGCGATGATGCCCGTCACGATATCGTCGATGAAGGTGAAATCGCGGCGCATGTTGCCGCCGTTGAACACCTCGATCGGCACGCCCGACAGGATCTTGTCGGTGAAGCCCCACACGGCCATGTCCGGCCGGCCCCACGGGCCATAGACGGTGAAGAAGCGCAGGCCCGTCTGCGGGATGCGATAGAGATGCGCGTAGGTTTCGCTCATCAGCTCGTCCGCCTTCTTGGTGGCGGCATAGAGCGAGATCGGGAAATCCACGCGCTGCTCGACCCGGAAGGGCAGATCCGGGCTGGTGCCATAGACCGACGAGGACGAGGCATAGACGAGATGGTCGACGCGCCGGGCGCGGGCCAGCTCGAGAATGTTCACATGGCCGGCGAGATTCGACGCGACATAAGCGCGCGGATTGGTGAGCGAGTAACGTACGCCCGCCTGCGCGCCGAGATGGACGATGCTGTCGATATCGGTCGCGCCCAGCGCCGCATCCAGCGCCTCGTGATCCGAGAAATCGAGATGGTGAAACGTGAAGCGATCGGCGCCGCCGTCCGCCACGATCGCATCCAGCCGATCGCGCTTCAGCTGGACCGGATTATAATCGTTCAGATTATCGATGCCGACGACGGTGTCACCGCGCGCCAGCAGGCGTCGCGCCACATGGCTGCCGATGAAGCCTGCCACGCCGGTTACCAGAATACGCATGGTCCCACCCCACCTTACTTTGGTTAAGGCTGTCCTCACCCAAGACAGGCGGCGCCGCAAGCCCTCTTTGCTGCGACTGCGAACAAAACCGTCATACGCGCGATGCGCCGCCGCGCCGGAACGACCAATGCCTTATGCCGCGTTTGCGAGTTGCGCCGGGAATATGCGCGGTTCCGGTCGGCCGGTTTCGATCAGGCGGACGGTATCGCCGCAGAAGGACGCGGCCGTCAGCCGGCCCGAAATATAGCCGCCGCTGTCGAGACAGAGCCGGCCGGGGGCACCATAAGCCTCGCCCTTGGGCGTGTGGCCGTGGACGACCAGCCACGGATCGGTGCGCTCGGCCTCCAGAAACTCGCGGCGGATCCAGAGCAGATCGCGCTTGCTCTGCTGATCCAGCGCGACGCCCGGCCGGATGCCGGCATGGACGAACAGGATCTGGCCGAGCGAGATGGTCAGTTCCAGCCCTTCCAGAAAGGCGCGATGCTCGGGCGGGACGGCGGCCACCAGCGCCTTGCGTCGGGCGGACCAGGCGGCACGGCTCTCCTCGGCGGGCGGCGCCACGCCATAGGATTGCAGCGTCGCCGCGCCGCCATGCCGGCTCCAGCCGAGCCCGCTCACCTGCCCGTCGAGATAATCGAGCATCGTGTCTTCGTGATTGCCGAGCAGGAAGCGCGATTCGAACGCGGGATCGCGCCGGAACTCCAGCAGCAGATCGATCACCTGACGCGACTGGGGCCCGCGATCGACATAATCGCCGAGGAAGATGGCCAGCGTGGGCTCCGCGCCCGGCGCCTGCCGCGCGCGATCGGCGCGGATCTGATCGAGCAGGCGGGCGAGCAGATCGGCGCGCCCGTGAATATCCCCGATCGCGTAAACCAGACGATCGACTAACGCCAAGACGACATCCTCACACGGCCACCGCCGGGCCCGGTTCCGCCAGCCCGGAGACGCTGCCGCTTTCGGACGACGAGCGGCGACGGCGGACGCGCTTTTCGTCCCGCACGACGAACATCGTCGACAACATCACGCAGGTGATCGGGTTGAGCGCCGTCAGCAACGTGCCCTCGAACGAGAACCAGATCGCGATCACGAAGGCGAGCTGCTTGCTGGGCGCCTTGTCGAACAGGCACGTCAGATAGAAAACGTAGAAGAAAATGCCTTCGAGCAGGCCATATTCCACCGTGGTCTTGGCGATCGGCCACCAGAAGGTGTTGCCGCCCGCCTCGATCTGGCCCGCGCCCGCGCCACCATAGACGCCGTGCGGATCGATCAGCGCGATGCGGATGCGATCCAGCGGCGCGATGAAGCGCGAATTGGCGCTGCTGCCCGTCTCCTGAAACTCGCCGAAGCGGTGCGCGACCAGATCGAACCAGTGCAGCTCCAGCGCGACGAACAAGGCGAAGAAAGCGGTGGCGAGCATGATCGCGAACACGCGCGTGTTCATGCGGCTGAAGATGATCGGCAGGCTCACCAGCAGCAGCACCAGACCCGTGCCCGCGAACGTCGCCAGCAGGGTGGCACCGAAGAAGACGGCGCGCTGGACGCGCTGGAAATAGAGCAGCTCGATGATCAGCGCGAACGTGATGAACTGCGAGAGGATCGACACTTCGAGGAAAGCGATCCCCGAAGGCTTCATCAGATTCAGCCCCCATTCGATCGGCTGGATGTAATTGAATTCCGGAATGAGCAGGCTCGGCGGCAGCAATTTGTCCAGATTGGGCCAATATTGCCACCCGATGCTGATCTGGATCGCATGCTGCGCCCACACGATCCCGGCGAAGACGAGCATCACCGTGCAGAAGAAATCGAGACAGCGCCGGTAGGTGGCGCGCGTCGTATCGAACGCGACCAGGAAGGGCAGATAGAGCGCGTAATAGAGCGCCATGCTGCCCAGCGAATATTTCGGCGCGAACAGCACATTGCTGAGCGTCGATAGCGTGACCAGCGCCAGATAGAGGATCGCCCGCTCCGGCCGGAAGACCGGGCGCGCGAACAGCACGCCGACGCCGAGCGCCACATAGGCGACCGGCAGGATGATCGGGATGATGAAGGCCTTGCTCGGCACATAGCCGATCTTCTGGAAGACGGTGAGGCAGATCATCAGCACGGCGAAGACGCCGAAGACGATATTCTGCTGCGTGGTCGTCACCGGATCGAGCGCGCCGGCATCCTCGCCCGAACGGGAGGACCGGCTGCCGCGCGCGCTGCCCGAGGATCCGCTGCCCGACCCGCTGCGCCCCGAACCGCCGCTGCGCCGGCGGCGCGTGGGCGAGCCAGACGGATCCAGCGCCAAAGGTCCATCCATCCGGCTGCTCGAATCGCTCAGTTCGGCCAACGCCGGAGTCCTTCAGGTTACTCAATGTCCTGACGAAAATCGCAGATGCCCCGCTCTTTGTCCACCGATCACGGAAAGCGCTTTCCTACAAAAGGAGAAGGAACATAAAGAGAACACGCAATTCGAAGGGAGCTTTGCACATGCCAATCGATGCCTTTGCGAATTTTACCGATTCCGCCTCCGCACCGGCGCTCGCACCCTATGCTGTCACCCCCAGCGACAGCGTCGCGCTGCCGATCGTGCCGCGCGGCCTGTATGTGGGGACCGGCGGCGACGTGACGCTGCGCGGGATCGGCGGCGCCGCCGACGTGACCTACCGCAACCTGCCCGACGCGAGCTACATCGCGGTGCGCGCCGCGTATGTGCGCGCGACCGGCACGACCGCCACCGATCTGGTCGCGGAGGCCTGAACGATGACGCGAACCTCCGGCGCACTCGGCGGCATCAGCGACAGCAGCCTCGCCGCTCGCGGCCTCGCCTTCGGCACCCCCCTCACCCGGCCCGAGGGCTTCACCTACGCGCGCAGCCTCTTCCCGTTCGACTTCTGGCGTGACGCCACCGGGCGCGTGCGCACCAATTTCGATCGCCGCGCCTGGGCGCCGACGCCCGACGTCACCCCCTGGACCAACCCGACCACCTATCATGTCGACATCAACCGGGCCGACGACACCGGCGACGGCCTGAGCTGGGCCACGGCCAAGAAATCGATCGTCGCCGCGATCCAGGCGGGCAATGCGGGCACGGCGCCCTACATCGTCAACGTCCGCGCCGGCACCTATCCGGCCCCCAACGGACTGGGCGCCGGATCCACCCCGACCAAGGCCTGCGCGCTGATCGCAGTGGGCGGCCGCGTCGATACGGGCCTGTTCGGCACCCCGGCCTGGTCGCTCGACACGGGCACCACCTACAAGGCGACGCAGGCGGACGTGCGCCGCGTGATCGATCTGGCGACCGTGGACCAGGATGGGCTCCGCCCGGATCTGGCCTTCGCGACGAGCCTGGCCGCGTGCCGCGCGACGCCGGGATCGTGGTGGACCGACAATGCCATCGTCTACGTCAACCGGGCCGACGGCGCGGCGGTCACCAACGCCAACAGCCGCGCGCTGCAGATGACGGGCAATGCGGCCGTGATGCGCATGTCCGGCGGCGGCAACATGTTCGTCAGCGGCTTCGACCTTTCGGGCGGGTTCACGCCGCTGATCCTGCAATCCGCCGCCGCCTATCGGTTCGTGGCCGAGGACTGCACCTTCCGCTATTCCGCCGGCGACGACGGTATCGTCACCGCCGCGAAGAATATCGCCAGCGGCGGGGCGAGCATCTTCGACGTGCTGGGCGCCGCCTTCCTCCGATGCGATGCGAGCGGCAACCAGTCGGACGGGTTCAACAGCCACATTGCGGGCGGCAATCAGGCGTTCGTGTTCACGATGGACTGCACCGGCCTCAACAATGGCCGGCCGGGATCGACCAGCAACAACGCCTTCACCACGCACGACGGCGGCAAGTGGATCGATCTGCGTGGCGTGGGCGCGCGCAACGCGGGCGCGAACGTGGCCATCGCCAATGACGGCACGGCGATGTGGTGCATCGACACCTTCTGCTACGCAAGCAGGGGCGATATCGCGCTGGGCGGAAGCGTGCAGCCCAGCGACTTCATGGTCAATCTCGCGGAGAGCGCGGGCGGATCGAAGCTGTTCCTGGAGAATTGCGCGGCAGCCAGCTCGCAATATTCGATCACCGCCCGGTTCGGTGCAGTCTACATGCGCGGCGGCAAATTCCCGAAGGCGCGATCGGTGACGAACGGCGGGGTCGTCGCCGCTTTCAGCGGACAAACTGGCTGACAAGGACGGCCGCCCGCGCGCCCGGCGTGGCGGGCGGGCGCGTCTTCCCGGCGATCCGCCATCGAACCGTTCAGGCCGAGACCATGGACGGGGCCGCCGACGTGCGCGGGGCCCGGCGCAGCAGCGCGATGATGCGCTTTTCGAAGCCCTCGTGATAGGCGATCCCGCTGCCCACGGCGACGACGGCCATCAGCACGAACAGCAGCGGATCGGTCACATGCGGCCTCAGCTTCATCGCGACTTTCGCGGACAGCGAAACCACCGGATAATGGATCAGGTAGATCGAATAGGATGCCGCGCCGAGATATTGCAGCGCCCTCGGCACCGCGATGGGCCGCCGCGATTCCCACGCGACCAGGCCATAGACGATCAGCGCCGCCCCCAGCCCGAAAAAGGTGGAATCCCAGAACAGCAATCCCTCACGCGCCGGATGATCCGCGCACACTTTCAGGCGCCACAGGAAAATGGCGGCCCCGATCGCGCAGGACGGCCATGCGAAGCGCAGCGCCATGGTGCGCGACGCAAAGGCGATCGCCGCCCCCGCCACGAACATCAGCGGATAAGGTGAGACGAAAAAGCCCGCGATGCCGCTGACGGATACCGCATAGCTGAGCAGGCTGAGGCCGATGAGGATCGCGAAGCCGCTGATCCCGAGCGCACGCTTCCACAGCAGGAGCGCGAACAAGGCATAGAACAGCACCTCGTATCGCAGCGTCCATTCGACCGCGAGGATCCGATCCTCGCTGATCGGGGTGATCGCAAAGGCGGCCACGACATCCACGAGCGACACCGGGCCGCTCCACTGAAGCGCCGTGACGAAATAGACGGCGGGGGCCAGCACCAGCAAAATCCCCCACAGCGCCGGATAGAGCCGCACGAAGCGCTTCCACAGGAAGGTCCGGGTGACGGCCGCCTTATCCGGGCTGCGGAGATCCGCATAATGGGCGCTGACGATCACGAAACCGCTGAGGACGAAGAAGAATTCGACGCCGGAGAAGCCGCCGGCGAACCAGCGCGCGACATGATGGCCGAAATATTTGGGCTGTGACGTCGTGATATCGATGTGGAACAGCACCACGGCCAGCGCCGCGAAGAAGCGGCCCGCCTCCAGCGAGAGATATTTCCGCCGCGTCCCGGTCACGCGCGGATATCCGCATGCCGATCGCGCCCGATCGCGCGCCACCGTTGCATCAGCCGGTGCCCGATCTTCACCGACGGGCGCTCGACGAACTCGAACACGAACGTCGCGATCAGCATCGACAGCGCCGACGCGAACAGCAGGATCACGAGCGCGCCCTCCCACCAGGGCAGCGCGAAGCCGATCGGCCGGCCGAGCCTGAGCAGCAGGCCGTGGAACAGATAGAAGGAATAGCTGATCCCGCCGAGATACAGCGTCACGCGGTTGGCGAAGGCGCGCTGCGTGACGCAATAGAAGAACAGGGCATAGCCGACATAGATGCCCGCGACGCCCGCGAACCACGGCTCGACCTCCGGCGTCTTCGAATAAGCGAACCAGGAGATGGCGACCGCGAGGATCAGGGCGAGGCCGACGATCGGCCCGAGCAGACGCCGCGCCAGCGCATCGCCTTCCAGCATCGCCAGCCGCGTGATCATGCCGATATGCATCGCGGCGAGGAAATTGATGTAGCCCACCGGCAGCGGCGCATGCGGGTGGTGATAGCGGACGAAGGCGGCGGCCAGCGCGAGGCCCAGCAGGCCGATCGTCGTGGCGACGAGAAAGCGCGCCGAGCGCAGCACGCCGAACAGGAACCAGAGCGCGCAGCAGCCGTAAAAGGCCATCTCGATGAACAATGTCCAGTAAGCGCCGATCACGTCGGGCTGGCGCAGCGCGAACTGGAGCATCGTGACGTTGGCCAGCACCTGCTTCAGCGGGAAATGGATGAGGCCGAGCGCGGGCAGCAACGTGACCGAGATCAGCAGCGACAGCCAGTAAGCCGGATAGAGCCGGAAGAAACGCGAGATGGCGAAGGCGCCCAGCGCGCGCGGTTCCTTCAGGCTGAACGGCACGACGAAGCCGCTGATCAGGAAGAAGGCGATCACGCCCGCCCGCCCGAAATTGAAGAAGGAGAAGCTGATCGCGTCCGCCCAATGGCGAAACCACAGCGGCGCGCCGGGATGCACGGCGACGATTTCCAGCGTGTGCTGGATCATCACCAAAACGGCGGCGATGCCGCGCAACGCATCGATATGGCCGAGACGCCCTACCTTGCTGCCTTCGGGCGGCGGCATGGTGAATTCGCCGGAAGCCACCGCTGCGCCGTGATGGGCCGTCGCCGCCATCCCGATGTCTCCCCGAATCCGGTCAACCAAAGCTACATGGTTCCGCGCGGCATCAGCGCGCCCGGCACCCGGTCATGCCGTGCTGCAGCATGATCGTCCAGTGCGCTGCGCCGCATCATCGCTGCATTCGGCCGACCACACCCGCAATCCGCCGCTCCAGAAACTTCGGGCGCTGCGCCTTCTGGAAATCCGGCTGCGTCGTCGCGAAATCGGCGGGCAGGTCGATCGGGGCGAAGCTGGTGGTGGGCTTCACCGTGCGCCCTTCCGATCCCGCGCCCTGCACCAGCAGGGTCAGCTCGTTCAGGTGCATCAGGAAATCGGGCGCCATCAGCTGCGGGCGCCCTTCCGCGATCGCCTTGCCCATCTCGGCGATGCCGAGGATCTTGTCCTGCGCATAGACTTCGCGGCGGCGCAGCCAGCTCACCAATCTGTGCTTGGGGCTGCGGCCGACGCCCCGCTCCTGCTCCACCGCGTGCGATTTCCAGCGACGGACGAGATCCAGCCGGCCGCCACCGATACCGAAGCGCCGCCCGACCAGAGGCTGGGTGCGGGCCGTGTAAGCCTTGCGCGCGCTGAGCGAAACGCGGGAGAAGCGCTCGAGAAAGACCGGCGACTGATCGTGGAAGGCATTGTCGAGGCTGATCTGCCCGGCATCGCCGATGATCCGGAGGCTGTGATCGCGCGGCGCGACCCAGCTGCAGGTGATGCGCGCCGCGACCCCGTTCGCGAAATCGAGACAGGCGACCGACAGATCGGGCGTGTCGGGCGGCGAGAGCGGCGCGGCCACCTTGTCCGGCACCAGGAATTTGGAGAAGGCCGTCACGCCGATCGCCGGGCCGAACAGCGCGCACAGCCACACCAGATGATAGCCGATATGCTCGACGGTGCAGCCTTCCTGCAGCTCCTCGGCATACGGAAAGGGCGCGCCGGTGGGGCTGCGCACGCTATCGAGGTGCATCAGATGGGCGGGGCTGTCGTCCATCTCGGCATAGACCAGCACGGGGCGGCCGATCGTGCCCTCCTTCACCACTTTCCAGACGGTGGCGAGCGCATCCGAATAGAGATTGCAGGGGGCCGCCGCGAGGATGCGATCATGCGCCTTGGCGATCGCGAACAATTCCTGCGTGGTCGCCAGATCGGTGGTGATCGGCTTTTCGGTATAGACGTGCTTGCCCGCTTCCAGCGCGCGCTGCGTCACTTCGAAATGCGAGGCGATGCTGGTGAGGTTGATCACCACCTCCACGCGCGGATCGGCGAGCAACGTCTCCAGATCGGGATAGAGCGGGAAGCCGTAATGGCGGTGGACCACCTCGGCGCGCTTCGCGTCGCGATCGAACACGCCGCATATCTCGATCTCGGGATAGGCCCAGCGCGTGCGCATGTAGATATCGAACACATAGCCGCAGCCGACGAACGCGATCTTCATGCCCGGCTCTCCTGCAGCGCGATCGCACGCACCCGATCGAGCCTGCGCGATCCGATCAGGGTGGAGCTGACGATCGGCATCGCGCGCGCGTTGGCGACCGCCTGCGCGGGATCGACGCCCGGCTGCAGCTTCACCACCTCGCGCGCGATCACCGCGATGTGGCGCGCGGCGATCGCGGCGGCGCGGGGGCCGTCGGCGATCTCCGTGAGCAGATCGAACGGCAGCTCGAGTATCTCGACGCGATCCAGCGCGAGCGCGGCATCCAGCGCGGCGAGATCGTCGCAGGCGACGCCGACCAGCATGGCCCGGCCCGAGGCGGAGATCTTCGCCAGCGCCTCGGCGGGACCAGGCTGGCCCAGCACCCCGGCGGACGGGCTGTGCAGCAGGAACGCATCGACCCGGTCGGTGCCGAGCCGCCGCAACGATCCGTCGAGGCTGGCGAGCAGACCCGCCTCGTTCCAGTCCGAGCGCATCACGGAATCGCGGCTGGCGGTGACGCTGTTCTGCATCTCGCCGCGCGCGAGCAGGGGCCGCAGGAGCGGCTTCAACGGGCGCATCAGCTTCATCTTGGCCGAGAAAGCGAGGCCGCCCTTGGTGACGATGAACGCCTCCGATCGCACGCCGCGCACCGCCTTGCCGATCGCGCGCTCGCTATCGCCCTGGCCGTAGATGTTGGCGGTATCCAGCAGGCGCACGCCCAGATCCATCGCGCCCCGGATCAGCGCGATGCTCTCCGCCAGCGGACTGGGATTGTTGAACGAACCGATCCGCGCGCAGCCGAGGCCCAGCGCGGGCAAGGATGTCACCGCCACAAATGTCCTCCGCATTGCCGGATATAGTCGCGCGCCGCACGGCCGATGGGGTGGCGGCGCAGGCGATCGGGCTTGCGCAGCCACGCGACGAACTGACGCACCGCCAGCGGCACGTCCATTTCCCCGCGCGAGAAGAAGTAAGCATAAGGCGGAAACGCGATCAGGTTCAGCCACACATAGGGCGACGGCATGTGCAGGAAGCTGATGATGAACTTGTTCGTCAGCCGATCCGCCTGCACCAGCCGCTTGGGCCGGCGCCCGGCGGGATGCTCCAGCTCCTCGCACACGATGTCGGGATCGTAGAGGAGCGTCCAGCCGCGATCGATCATCCGGTAGGACAGCTCGATCTCCTCCAGCCCGTAGAAGAAATCGGGGAGGAAGCCGCCCGTCTCGCCCAGCATCGCGGCGCGGAAGCCGACGCAGCCGCCGACGAAGCGGAAGGTGGGGAAGGGCCTGGCGAGATCCACGCTCTTGTCGGTGTGCGGGATCAGATCGACGCGGCGGCGTGTGTCGCCCTTCACATATTTGCGGATCGTGACGCAGCCCAGACGCGGCGCGGCCGTGAAGCGCGCGCCGAAGCGATCAAGGAAATCGGGCGTGTCGACGAACACGTCATCGTCGAGCAGCACGACGATCTCGCCCGCCGCCGCATCGAAGCCGAGATTGCGCGCGACGACACCCTTGTTCCGCCCGTCCCACAAATGCCGCGCGCTATGGAACGGCGCGAGCTGGGCGGTGCGATCGACTGGCTCGATATTGTTGTCGACGATGATGAGTTCGTAATCGCTGCGGCCGGCGAGATGACCGGCGAGCCGATCCAGCACCTGCGCCAGGATCGCCTCGCGCGCGAAGGTGAGGATCACGATCGAGAAACGGGGCGTGCCGCTCATGCGAAACCCCGCTCGACGCGGCGGCCCACGCCGGCCTCGATGAAGCGCAGCAGCACGAAATTGGCCGCCTGCGTGATCGCGAAGGCGATCGCCATGCCGGAGACGCCGTGCGCCGATCCGATCGCCAGCGCGGCGATCGTGGCAACGGCGGTGATCGTGCGCACCGTGAGCATCGCGCGGCCCGCGCGCAGCACGATCAGCATCGTTTCCGACGGCAGGTTCAGCCCGAACAGGAAGAAGCCCAGCGCCAGCAGCCGCACCTCGCGCTCCAGCCCCGCATATTGGCCCTTGAACACGAAAGCGATCAGCGGCCCGGCGAACAGGGCGACCAGCCCGAGATAGAGCCCCGTCGCGAGCGCGATCGACAGGCGGGAGCGCTGCACGACCGAGCGGAGCCCCGGCATGCCATCGCGTGCGAACGCCCGCGCGGCGCGCGGCTTGTCGATCGAATCGATCGCGGAGACGAGACTGATCGCGGGATTGGTGAGCGTGCGCGCGGCCGAGAAGACCGCCGCCGCGACCGAGCCGACCAGCAGCCCGATCAGCACCACGATCGAGGCGCTGCTATAGACGGAGTAAGGCAGGTTGGTCGCCGCGAGCCAGCCCGCTTCCGCGCGATTCTCGCGGATCAGACGCGTGGCCGCCGCGCGATCGAACAGGCCCGGCCGGAGCGTCGGCAAGGCCAGCGCCAGCGCCGCGAGGCTCGCCGCGACCCAGCCCAGCGCCCCGGCATAAGCGGACGGCGCATGGCGGCTGACCAGCCACGAGACGAGGCCGAGCATCACGAAATAAGCGAGCGAGCAGACGCTCACGATATCGGCCCGCTCGATCTTGTAGAGCCAGCGACGGGCGAATTCCCACACCAGCATGGCCGGCGAGATCAGGCCGGTCAGCAACAGCGGATCGGCCAGCCAGCGCCAGCTCGGCAGCGTGCGCCCCACGGCTCCGACCACGAGACCCGCCAGCGCGATCGCGATCGACAGCAGGATGGCGAGCGCGAAGCCCAGCCACCACCAGCCCGTATCTTCCTTATGGGCGCCGTCTCCGCCGCCATCCGCGCGATGATCGGTGGTGAAGGGCAGCACCACGGCCGAGCGATGGAAGCCCGCGATGAAATAATGCAGCCCGATCATCATGCCGATCGCGCCGAACTGCCCGACCGGCAGCGACCGGCCGAGCAAGGCGAAGGCGATGATGTTGGCGACGCCGGACGAGCCCTGATCGGCGACCGCATAGAGCCGTGCCGCCCGGCCGGCGCCGATCCGGCGCTCGACCGGATCGAGCAGGGCGCGCACCGGGCGCTCCAGGAACGAGCTCGAAATCCCGCGTCTCCTTACCCGCTGGCCGCGCCCGGCACGGCCATCAGGAGCTGACGTAATAGTCCTTCATCTCGCTGTAGTAATAGGAGGCGTCGCCATAGCCCGACTGCGCCTGCGTCTTGAGATTGACCATCGTCATCGCGACGCCGGCCACGGCCGCACCGATCGTATCCAGCTGATGCAACGCGGCGCGGATCGCCTTGACCGGCGTGGTGCGCCAGTGGGCGAGCAGCACGAACGAGTCGAGATGCGGCATCATCGCGCGCGTGTCGACCAGCGCCAGCACCGGCGCGGTATCGACCACGACGACTTCGAAATGCTCGCGCAGATGCGTCAGCATCTTTTCGAACGCGTCACCGTCGAACACGCGCTGGGCGCGCTCCGATCCCGGCGCCAGCGGCAGCACGATCGCGCCGGTCTGATCCTCGATCATCACTTCGCTGAGCGTCGCCGTGCCGTTCAGCACGTCGATCCAGCCCTTCTGGGTGGAGGGCGCCAGCGTCTCCGTCACCGAACGGCGGCGAAGATCGGCGTCGATCAGCACCACCTTGGTGGCGCCCATCGCGAGCACGCGCGCGATCGAGATGGTCGTCGTCGTCTTGCCCTCGCGCGGCAGCGCGGAGCCGACGCCGATCACACGGCCGCCCGGAGCCTCCGACTTGCGCGCGTCGAACACCAGCGTCTGCGCCAGGCTGCGGAACGCTTCCGCATAAGAGGACAGCGGATGCAGGATCACCGCCTCGGCCGGATCGCGCGTCTTGGGCTTGTCGATCGCCGACTGCAGCGTCGGAATCGTCGTCAGGAATTCGACGCCGAGCAGGCGCTGAACGTCCTCGATCGTGTTGATCGTCTGCGACCAGCGCTCGCGCAGGTAAGCGACGGCGATGGCGATGGCGAGGCCCGCGATGAAGCCGACCAGCAGGTTGATCAGCATCTTCGGCGACGACGGCGCCAGCGGCGCGACCGCCGGCGTGACGAGCTGCGCGTCGGGCTGGATCATCGCCGCATTGGCATTCTGCTGGCCCGATGCAGTGAGCAGGTTGGTGTAGAGCGTATGGGCGTTATCGGCCCGGCGCTGCAGCTCCGCCAGCTGGACGCCGGCATTCACCGTGCCCGCCAGCTTGGCCTGCGCCTGGGCGAGGCTGGACTGGAGCGAGGCCGAGCGGGCCGCCGCCGCATTCGATTCGGCCCGCGCGCTGCGCGACATGCTCGCCATTTCCTTGGCCAGCGCATCGTCGAGATCGGCGACCTTCTGGCGCGCATCGATCACCTGCGGGTTGCGATCGCCATAACGCGAGGCGAGCCCCGCCAGATCGCGCGACGCCTCGGCCCGCTGCTCGCGCAGCGTGGCGAGCGCGGTGGTATCGACGCCGCCCGAAATGACGGTCGATCCGCTGACCGCGCTGCGCGACTGCGCCTGTGCGGCGGCACCGCGCGCATCGGACAGCTGCACGCCGATGTTCGACATCTCGTTGTCGGGCATCGAGGCATTCGGATCGGTCAGGATATTGTGCTTGAGCCGGTAAGCGGCGACGGCGGCGTCGGCCTGCTCGGCCTGCGCGCGCAGCTTGTCGACCTGGGCCTTGAGCTGGTTCGAGGTAGCGGAACCCTGGCCCAGCTTCTGTTCGGCCTGCACCACCAGATAGGCGGCGGCCACCGCATTGGCGATGCGCGCCGCGGCGAGCGGATCGGTATCCGAATAGCCGATCGTGAAGAAGGGCGTAGTGCCGAGACGCGCCGTGGTGACGCTCGCCAGCAGCGACGCGGCGAGCGCATCGCTGGACTTGCCGGTGGGATCGAACGCCTTGGCCCGCGAACGGATATGCGGATCGTTCGCGACCTGGGGATTCTTCAGCGCCTGGATCGCGACCGGCAGCGACATGGCGATCTGCAGCTGCGATTCGACGGCGGCGTCGCGCGCGGAGTCGCTCATCTGCTGGGGCGGTGCCGCCTGCCCGTCACGGGACAGGGCCTGCTGCGGTGCATAGCTCAGCTGCGCCGCCGCGGAATAACGCGGCGTCATCATCTTCGTGCCGCCATAAGCGAGCAGCAGCATGACGAAAATGATCGCCAGGCCGATCGGCACATGACGCCGGAAGCGCGAAACAATGCCCGCCAGATCCTGGGTCGTGGCTGCCTCTTGTTCTGGATTCATAGGAGACCTGCTCGTTGGATGCGGACGAGACGTCCGGGGCGTTCGACGATGGGCGAAAGGGCGATCAAGGCGTGTACTTCAGCGTGATCAGCCCGCGGAGTTCGTTGATGTTGGGCCCGCGGGCCGTGCCCACACTGGTGCGCGACACATAGGCCGCGTTCGGCGACAGCATGAAGATCCGGCTGAGCCGATAATCGACCCCGCCGCCTGCATCCCAGGAGCGATCGTCGCGATCGACACCCTTGAACTTCGAGAGGAAGCGATCCGCGAACAGATAGGGGATCAGGTTGCGGAGCAGTTCGTGATCCACCCGCGCGCCATAGCGGGTCGCGACATAGCCAGACGATCCGGTGACGGCGGCTTCCTCGATCTGGCGCGAGACGATCGCGGTGATCGTCGTCAGCTGCGACAGATAATAATCGGCGCGCACGTCCACCGCGAGGCCGCCCACCGAACGGTAGACGGACTTGTTGTCGTAGGTGCGATGATAATAGCCGACCGCGCCGGCGACCCGGACCAGATTCGTCACGTCGGCGATCGCGCCGAGGCCCACGCGCCATTCGTTGCTGGTGCGATCGTCGGCGACGACCGAGGTGCGATAATCGGTGCGGCGGTAGGTGGCCTGGCCGAAGATGCTGTTGTCCTGCCCCAGCAGATATTCGAAGCGCCCGCTCGCGCGATAGACGTCGCGATTACGGAACGAGAGGTCGAGCCGCGCGCCGGTGGTGGAAATCGTATCGCCGTAGGAGAAGCCGTTATAATCGACGCTTCCGGTCAGGCGCACGCGATTGACGACATAGGTCGCGCGCAGCTGCGCCTGCGGCTGCTCGACCGAGATGGCGCCGCCGCCATTGGCCGGGAAGGTCGCCTCCTGCTGATCTTCGTAGGTGCGGCGGAAGGAGGCCGAACCGATGATGCTGCTTTCGTCATGGACGTTCAGCGAACCTTCCACCCGGGCCAGGAAGCCATCCTGATTCTTGGCCTTGGTGTTGAAGTAACGCAGGCCATCATATTGCACGATCGCGTTCAGCGAATGGCGCGTCCAGTCGCTGCGGATCGCCAGCTCCGGCCGGATCTCGGCATAGCCATCCGCGCTCTTGTTCACCTCGGCGCCGATGACGTTGCTGGTATAGCCCACGCCGGCCGCCACGGCCGGCAGGATGTGAAAGCTGCCGACGGACATCCCGATCTGGTCGAGTTCAGGCTTCAGCCGATCGCGCACGCCCAGGTTTCGACCGGTGACGGTCTTGAGCGGAATCTCCGATTCCAGCAGTTGGCCGTAAAACTGCGCCGAAGCCGCCGTCGGCCAGATGGCGCCCGCGACAAGCAGGCCGAGGCCCATCGCACGACGCATGTCCCGCAACCCGACGGAGCCGGAGCGGCCGCTCGCTCGCGGCCGCACGCGAGCGTTTGTCATCAGAAGTAGCGCTCGCCGACGCGAATCGTGTCACCCGGCTGGATCGGCAGATCGCCGGTCAGCTTCACGCGCTCTTCCTGGCCGCCCGCATGCTTCACGAAGACCTCGCCCTTCTTGGCGCGGTACGTGAAGCCGCCGGCACGCGCCACGGCAGACATCACGGTCATGCCGTTCGCATATTCATACTGCCCCGGCGTATTGACCTCGCCGAGGATGTAGAACGGGCGATAGGTGGTGATCGTGACGGTCACGCTCGGATTCTGGACGAAGCCTTCGGCCAGCTTGGAGCGGATCTCGTCGGTCAGCGCGGTCGTGGTGCGCCCCGTGGCCGGAACGCGGCCGATCAGCGGGATCGCGACGGTGCCGTCGGGCCCCACCTGCTGCTCGCTGGAAAGATCTTCCTCGCCGTAAACGGTGATCTGAAGTTTGTCTCCGGGCCCAAGCGTATAGCCTCCGGAGCCAGCCCCGGCCGGGGCGCTGGCCGGCGCCGACTGTGCAAGGGCAACATTTGCTCCGCTGCCCAGCATCATCGCGAGCAGCCCGACACATGCGATCGTCTTGCGTACCATTCTCACGCCCCTCTACTCGGGCAGCAACCTCTACGAAGCCGCAGCCCGCGTCAACATGCTGCGATGCAGCATCCACTCCCGCCATCCTGCATGGCTGAAAATATCGTAAACCGCTAGCTCCTTGGAACGATCGTTACTGTCGAGTCTTGTTGGAAAGGCCGGAACTCCGGCAGTTCGTGCACGTGTCGCGTCAATTTCCCTTTCGGCAGGCTCGTGCTACGCGGGCATTATCTGCCCGTTAGCGAAGATGTGAGACGTGGCGAATCGGTTGTTCTTTTCCGTACCGTTCGGGGGCCATCATCGGCACGGGCTTTGATCTGGCAGTGACGATGGCCGGGGCGCTGATGCTGCTCGCGGTCCACCCGATACTGACCTATCCTGTCAGTCTGGCGCTTTTCGTCCGCAAGCGGCCGCCCGTCCGGCTGCGCGCGGCCGATGCTCCGCGCCCGTCGCTCGCCATCTGCATGTGCGCCTATCGCGAGGAGAGCGTGATCGCCGCGAAAATCGAGCGGCTGATCGAAATCGCCGAGGCCTATGGCCCGGCCACGATCCACGTTTACACCGATGCGCCCTCCGACGACACCGCCGTCATCGCCCAGCGTTATGCCGACCGGATCGAACTCGTCATCGGCACCGAGCGGGCCGGCAAGACCTATGGCATGAACCTGCTGGTGGCGCGCAGCCAGAGCGACCTGCTGATGTTCACCGACGCCAATGTCGAGAGCGAGGCCGATGTCGCGATCGAGCTGACGGCGCCGCTCGCAGATCCGACGGTAGGCTGCACCACCGCCCAACTCATCTATTCCAACAGCCGCGAATCCTCGACCAGCCGGCTGGGCTCCTTCTACTGGGCGCTCGAGGAATGGATCAAACGGATCGAAAGCGACCGGATCGGGCTGGTCGGCTGCGATGGCGCGATGTTCGTGATGCGGCGCGCGCTGCACACGCCGCCGCCGCCCCACCTGATCGACGATCTGTATCTCAGCCTCCAGATCCTCGTATCCGGCAGCCGGATCGTCTCGGTCGATCATGTCGAGGTGTTCGAGCGCAGCGCCACCGGCGCGGACGAGGAGAAGCGGCGCAAGCAGCGGATCGCCTGCCAGGCGATCAACGTCCATCGCGCGATGTGGCCCCGGCTGCGGCGAATGGCCGCGCTGCCGCTCTATGCCTATGTCTCGCACCGGCCGATGAAGTGGCTGATGCCCTTCTTCGTGGCGGGCGCCGGCCTCGCTTTGCTGGCCGCGATCGGCGCGGTGGCGGGGGCTGCGGCGGTGGGCGGCGTCGTGCTGCTGGCCGCGATCCTGCTGCTGATCGGCGAAAAGGCGCAGATCAAGCCCTTCTCGCTCTTCTCCTCCGCGCTGCTCAGCCTGTTCGGCGTGGCGCAGGGCGTGATCGAATCGGTCGTGTTCAAGAAGACCTATGCGATCTGGGATCCGGCCATGTCGGTGCGGCTTGACGCGCAGGCGACCGATCCGGACCGACCAGCCGCCTGAGGGGATGGATTCCGCACCCGGCCGATCCCGGCTTCAGGGATCCGTCTCAGGCCACCAGACGGCGACGCGGGCCGTGCATCATCAAAGCTCGGCTTCGGCCGCCAGGAGGCCCGCACGGCGCGCGCCATGCCATGCGAGCCACTTTTTCTCGACCGCCGACAGGTTCGTCTTCAGCTTGAGCGCCGGCTTTTCGATGAAGCGCCAGGAAAAGGCGGCGATCGCCGTGCAGATCGCAACGGATGCGACGACGTTCAGCAGGAGGGAATCGCGCGAGAACGTGAAATAGACGACCATCTGCTGAACCGGGAAACCGTATAGATAGATTCCGTAGGAATAATCGGCACCCGCGCTGAACCAGGTACGCGGAAGCTTCAGGCACCCGAGATAAGCGGTCGCATAGGCCAGCGGCCACGGTGCCAGGAATTGCGGCAGGCCCGGAATCGCCAGAAACAGGGCGGATATCGCCAGCGAAACGATCCCCAGCGCATGCGTGGCCGGAATCACGTGCCGGTAGAGATAGAGGCTTACACCCGCGAGGAAGCACGGGATGAGCAGCGGCCCCGCCAGACTGCGGTGAATGTCTGGCAGGCTACCCCAATGGATATAGCGCGCCACCAGATAGACCAATGTCGCCGCCACGGTCGCCAGCGGCGCCACGACCGGATATTTCCGGGCCCGGAAAAGCGCGATGATGCCGATCGAGATATAGCAGAACAGCTCGAACGGGATCGTCCAGAGCTGTCCGTTGACCATATCCGGGAAGGGATTGTGCGCGAACACGCCCGGCAGGAAATATTGAGGCTCGCCGAGCATGTTCAGTGCATATCGGGCGAACAGCGGATCCGAAAAATAGCGGCCGAGCGTAAATTCGGTCAGCAACGGCCCGAGGATCAGGGCCGAGATCACGGTTTCCACCGCCAGCGCCGGAAAGATCCGGATCGCGCGCAGGCCGAAGAACATCAGCATCGTGCGGCACCGCTCGAAGCTGCCGGCCACGAGAAAGCCGCTCAGCGCGAAGAACATCGGCACGACCAGCCGGAAGAGCGGCATGAAACTATCGTTCCACACCGAATCCACACCGGCCTGCCCGCGCACGACGAACGGCGCATGGAGGATGATCACCAGCAGCGCGAGCGTCAGGCGAAGATAGTCGAACCCCACGGGCCTGCCATCCTGCGCTGCAATGCGGGATGCGAAGGTCGCTCGATTTCCGACTTTATCGGCCTTCATGATCCGCCCTACTCTCTGATCGAGCGAGATTCCGCCCAGCGCGGGCTTCCGCACCCCGGGCGGCGATGCCGGGCCGGGCCGGAACCTCGCCTGCTGCAGCTAGTTTGCACAGGCGGCTTATCACCCGCAAGGACCAGCACCGTTGGAGCGGTCCGACCTTGCCCTGGCAATCCTGCCCGCATCGCGTGAGGATGATCGGTGTCCACAGGAATGATCGAACGATCCGGGATCGATCGCCGCGCCGCGATGCGGCTGGGAGTATGCGGCGTTGCAGCAGCGCTCACCGATTGCCGCGGCGCGGCCGCGCCCGCCGCTCATCCGGAAATCCCCACGCAACAGCTGGGCGTGGTCACCGGCAACGATGCGAAGCTGATGGCGGACTGGCGCCGCTGGCTGGGCCGCACCGAGGATCATGACCTGCTCTACTTCAATCAGGAGAGCTGGCAGCGCCTGGCGGATTCGATCGAGTTCATCCCCGATCTCGGCCGCCACGCAATCGCGGACGGGCGCCGGGTCCACTGGTCGGTGCCGGTCGGCGGAAAGGACGCCTATGCCGATGTGGCGGCAGGCAAGCAGGATGCGCTCTACACGCGGATCGCGCGCGCGATCCGCGCCCTCTATCCCGAACGGGCCGGGCGCATCTGCGTGCGCCTGCCGTGGGAGTTCAATCTGGAGAGCCAGACGCTGGCCGCGCGCGATGCGGCGGGACAGTGGAATGCCGCCGCTTATGTGGCCGCCTATCGCCGGATCGCGACCCTGTTCCGCCGTGCCTCCCCGCTCTTCTATTTCGACTGGTGCCCCAATATCGGACGCGGCGGGATCGATCCGGAAAGCTGCTATCCGGGCGACGATGTCGTCGATGTCGTGAGCCTCGATGTCTATTATCAGGCGCTGTACGACGATCAGGGGCACAATGATGCGGGCCTCGGCATCTTCTATTATCGCAAGTCGCAGCCGTTCGGGCTCGACTGGCTGGCCGGCTTCGGCCGGAAGCACGGCAAGCTGATCGGCCTGTCCGAATGGGGCGTGGACGATGATCGCGCGACCGCATTCATGCGGCTGATGACGCAGTGGATCGCCGCGCAGGGCCCCCGCCTGTCCCACCACAATTATTGGGACCGCACCGATGGCGGCATCAACGCCCGCCTGAGCGACGGCCATCTGCCTGCGATCGGAAACGTCTATCGCGAGGCCTTCGGGCCGAAGGCCAAGTCGGCCTAGGGCCGGATCCCCATTCACCGTTTTCCGTTCTTCCCGCCGTCACCCCGGCCCCTTCGACAAGCTCAGGACAGGCTTGATCCGGGATGGCGAAGCGAATGACGTCGCGCTCGTCTTTTCGAACGATCTTATTGTTGGTCCGGCCTAGCGGGCCATTCCCTCGACCACCCCGGCCAGCGTATCGGCGGAGGCGCGCCAGCTGAACTGGCCGAGCCGCACGCGGCCGGCGGCGATCCGCTCCGCGCGCCAGCTGCCATCATCTTCCGCCGCGCGGCGCATCAGGGCCGCCAGCGCCTCCTCGTCATGCGGGGCGAAGAATTCGGCCGCCTCGCCGCACGTCTCCACGATCGCATCGGCGGTGCTGGCCAGAACGGGGCAATCATTCGCCATCGCCTCCAGCGGCGGGATGCCGAAGCCTTCATAGAGGCTGGGGAAGATCAGCGCGCGCGCCTGGCGCATCAGGCCCGCCACCTCGGCATCGTCCAGACGCCCCGGCAACACCAGCCCGTCCCCCATCGGCGGCAGGAAACCCTTGCCGAACACCGAAGCATCCAGCCGCCCGACCGCGACCAGCTTGATCGGCGAGGGCTGGAGCAGGGCCAGCGCGCGCATCGCCACAGCCAGGTTCTTGTTCCGCGTGATGTTGCCCAGCACGAGGAAGTAGGGTGTGTTCGCCAAACCGAGCCGATCGACCACGCCCGCATCCGGCGCGATCTGCAGATGCTCGGCGCCATTCTTGGCGACGATGATGGGATCGGCCGGCACGCCCAGCACCTCGGCCAGCTCGACCTTCGAGAAATCCGAGACGGTGGCGAGCTTCGCCCGGCGCGCGACGATCCAGTCGATCGTCTTGTGGACGGCGGCATAGCCCTTGCTGAAATGCTCGGGATGGCGCTGCACCGCCGCATCGTGGATCACCACCACCTGCCGCGACAGCGCGATCGGCCCCACCGAGGCGAGACACAAAGCCACGCCCCTGCGCGCGGCCAGCGCGAAATCCAGCTGATCCCACACATGGCCGCACCGCTTGCCGATCGTCTGCTGCGGAATGTTCGACAGCCCCGCAGCGCGAGCGCCGGGCGGGCAAAGCAGCACGTAACGGGCCTTGGCCGCGCCCGCGCCGATGCGGGCATCCAGCGCGCGGACGATCTCCTCCGCATAACGCTGCACGCCGCTGAGCGGCTGGGTGAGATAGCGGCCGTTGATGAAGACGGTACGCGGCGCGAGGCTCATGCGCGGCCCAGCAACTGGCGGTAAAGCTGCTCGGTTTCGATCACCATATGATCGCCGTTGATGCTCTTGTCCTGCTGCACAGCCATGTCGCTCATCCCGGAAAGCAAAGCTCGGTCACCCACGATCCTGCCGACGGCCTCGGCGACAGGCGCCGCCTCGTGCGAGCCGACGATCACACCATTGCCGTCCTGCACGATGATCTCGCTCGCGCCGGCGACGGGCGTGGTGACGAGGGGCAGGCCCGCCGCGAGCGCCTCCAGCATCACATAGGACATCGCCTCATAGCGGCTCGTCATCAGCAGCACGTCGAAGCCCGCGAGATAATCCGCACTGCGCCTGGCGCCGAGCAGGCGGAAGCGATCCGCATAGGCGCTCCTCGCCACGCATCCGGCCACCGAATCGCGCAGATCGCCGTCGCCGATCATTACCGCCACGACATCGGGATGCGCCGCCATCACGCGCTCCATCGCCGCCACGAACGTCTCGGGCGCCTTCTGATGCGAGAAGCGGCCGATGAAGCCCACCGCCAGCGCGGAACCGGCCACGCTTAGTTCCTCCCGCACCGCCGCGCGATCGCGCAACGCCAGCGGCGGAATGGAATTGCGGACGACGTGCAGCTTGCGGCCGGCAATGCCCAGACGCCGCGCATGATCCAGCTCGTCACGCGAAACCAGCACGATCGCATCGGTCCGCAGCGCGAGCAGGGATTCGGCGACGTCGAAGAACATCCGCGCCAGGAACGACGTGGTCGGATCCAGCGAGCGGAAGGCGTGCGGCGTATAGACGATCTTGCCCTGCAACGACGGCACCAGCCGCAGGATCGCGCCCGCCTTCGAGCTGTGGGCATGGACGATATCGAACGGGCCGATCCGCTTCAGCAGACGGCCCAGCCGCAGCGCGCTCTTGAAATCGCCGGGGCCGATGCCGCGATTCATCTCCAGTTCGCTGAGGCTGACCTTCGCCTCGCGCAGCGCATCGAGGAAGATCGGCTCGGCCCGCACCGGCGAATAGACGAGATGGACGTCATGCCCGCGCGCGATCAGGCCGCGCGACAGATCCAGCACATGGCGCCCCGCGCCGCCCCCGGACGCCTCCAGCACAAGGCAGATCCGCATCGGCCCGGCAGGCCGAGGCGTTCCTATCCCCGGTCCTGCGACGTTCATCGTCTCGGGCTGTCCAATATCAGGATAAGATGGGAAAAGTCCGATCGAGCCGGGCTTCCCCTCTTCCTTAGCCGTTTCGGTCATGATGTCGAGCTTGATATTGGGCGCTTTCCGCGCGCCTTTGGCATCGCCCAGGGCGTGATCGCCGAGGGAATCCGGCCGTGACCATTTTTTGACAGAGGCAGGCTCCGGGGCGATGATGATCCGGTCGGGCGACGCCGATCGGGCGCGCCATCGCCCCCGCGCCCATCCCATGGACGCGCGGATGCGGACATCCCGCTGCCATGCGGACCGGGTTTCGCGGAGGAGACTGGACGCGTGAAACAGCAACTGGCCAGGCAGGGCGCGCGCCGTCGATTGACCGGCACGGGCGGCATGGCTAGCCGAGCCGGCCCAATGCCAGAGGCCAGCGGAGCCCTTTCGATTTGATCTATATCCTTCTCGGCGCAGGCAGCGGCACACGGATGGGCGTGCTGACGAGCAACCGCGCCAAGATCCTCGTCGATGTCGATGGGCGGGCCATTCTCGACCATAATCTGGGGAATATCGCGACGGTCGATCCGCAGGCGCGCGTGCGGATCGTGACGGGTTACGGCGCCGGCGCGGTCGCGGATTTCGTCGCCGCCAGGCAGGGCGGCCCCGTGACCGAAACGGTGACGAACCCGGATCATGCCGTGGCCGGGCCCCTCCGCTCGATCGAGATCGGCCTCGAAGGTCTGGAGGACGCCGGGGGCGTCGTCACGATCGGCAACGGCGATACGATCTTCCAGCCGCAGGCTCTGGCCGCGCTGGCCGCCTCGCACAGTGAGATCGCGCTGCTCGCCAGCCCGATCGGGGCGGGCGGCGATGCGGACGACGTTCAGCTCCAGCTCGACGAGCAAGGGATCCGCGTCGCCGCCAAGCATCTGGCGGCCGTGGACGCGTTGCCCGTTTCGGCGGGCCTGCTGCAGATCAGGGGATCGGCCGCGCTCGCGCGGGTCCGCGAGGTCGTCCGCGCCGGGATCGAGCGCGAAAAGGCCGAGCAGCGCATGCTGACATGGCACAGCATCATCGCCGGCCTCGCCGATGTCCCGCCGCAGGCCGTGATGGTGCCGCGTGAGAGCTGGTGGGAATTCGACAGCCAGGAATCGATCGATCGTTACCGGCTCTGGCTGGACGGAGCCGCCGGCCAGGCCGACTGACACGCCGCCTAAAGCAAGGCCGCCGACGGAAGCTCCGCGGCGGCCCCGGAAGGGATCGATCTTCGGAACGATGCCCGCCCCCGGCAACGGCTCAGTAAGAGCCCTTCGCCAGCAGCACGCTGGGCACGGTCATGAAAAGGATCTTCAGGTTGAGCGCCAGCGAGCGCGAGCGCGAATAGGCGACGTCCAGCGCGACGCGACGACGATAGGTCGTGTTGTTGCGGCCGCTGATCTGCCAGAGGCCCGTGATGCCGGGACGAACCTGGGAATAATGGCTGAAATAGCGGCCGTAACGGCGCACTTCGTCCATCACGATCGGACGCGGGCCGACCAGGCTCATGTCGCCGCGCAGCACGTTGAAGAGCTGCGGCAGCTCATCCAGGCTGCTCTTGCGCAGGAACGCGCCGATCGGCGTGATACGCGGATCGTTCTTGAGCTTGTGATCCCGCTCCCACTCGCGCCGCGCCTCGGCGTCGGTCGCCAGCAGCTGCGCGAGCCGCTCCTGCGAGTCCGTGACCATGCTGCGGAACTTCAGGCAGTGGAAGGTCCGGCCATCGCGGCCAAGACGCTTGTGCCCGAAAATCACGGGGCCGGGATTGGTGATGACGATCAGCGCCGCGACGACAATCATCAGCGGAGCCAGAAACATCAGCAACGCCAGACTGGCGCAAATATCGAACAGCCGGGTCATCACCAGATCGACCGAACGACCCCAGCGCTTACCCTCGTTCTGCTTGCGGCCCGTTTCGGGCAAGAGCCGCTCTCCCAACGCGATACTCGCCATGTTACTTACCAGTCCTCTGATGAGTGGCACCAGCCCGACGGTCATACCCTTGCTGCGATGCAAAAGATAGAAGGTAAGCGCGCGATTAACCCTGTTCGCCCTGAAACGGCCACTTCCGACCGACACAGGTGTGGAAGATCTTCTTCACGCGCGCATCGCCGGCCATCGACCAGCTCGAATCGACTGGGTGCATTGCGGAATGTTCAGGAAACCAAGCTGAAGAAAAAGGCCCGCGATCACAGTCACGTGGCGATCATTTCTAGCGCGGAAAGGCGCTTCGGGCAGAAGCGCCCCAAGACTAGGGGCGCAGTATAACAAACCGTTAGGATGCTCAATGGCGGAGACCGACAATTCGGTCCGTTTCCGTCCGTCAGCCCGCAGATTCAGGCGGAAAATCGCCGCGTTCGCGCAGACGGAAGAATTTTTTATCGTCCGGACATGGCGCCCGGATCGTCCCGATTCGAGACTAGCGAATCGCGCTCAGCAAAGCGGCGGCGCAGCCGATCCAGAGCAAGGCGGACACGGGAACGGCCAGAACCAGTGCTCGGGTAAGGCCTTCGAGGTCGCGCACCGTCATCGCGCCATAAGCGCGATCGACGTCCCACGACATGCTCGCAATCTTGCGATCGAATGTGAGGGCACGCCCTCCAACCTGATCCATGACATCCTCGCCTATTTTCTTATTTTCGTAGCGTAAACGAAACCTGCGATCCAGTAGTTCCGTACGCGCACGGCAAAATGGCATGATATCGGCCCTGCGGGGCTGTCGTCAGAGGTGCGGGACGGGCGTGCAGACCATGCCGCACGCCCAGACGCGATCAGCGGTCGCGCCGGCCCAGCAGACGCAGACGCAGCGCGTTGAGCTTGATGAAGCCGGCCGCGTCGCGCTGGTCATAGGCGCCCTGATCGTCCTCGAACGTGACGACCTTCTCCGAATAGAGGCTGTTGGGCGAACGACGACCGATGACGTTGACCGAGCCCTTGTAGAGCTTCAGCCGGACGGTGCCCGACACCTTTTCCTGGCTGTGATCGATCGCGGCCTGCAGCATCTCGCGCTCGGGCGAGAACCAGAAGCCGTTATAGATCAGTTCGGCATAGCGCGGAGCCAGCTCGTCCTTCAGGTGCGCGGCGCCGCGATCCAGCGTGATCTGCTCGATCCCGCGATGCGCGAGATGATAGATGGTGCCGCCCGGCGTTTCATACATGCCGCGGCTCTTCATGCCGACGAAGCGGTTCTCGACCAGATCGAGGCGGCCGATGCCGTGCAGCTTGCCCAGCTCGTTGAGCTTGGTGAGCAACGCCGCCGGCGACAGCGCCACGCCGTTCACCGCCACCGCATCGCCGCGTTCGAAATCGATCGTGATGATCTCGGGCGTATCGGGCGCGGTTTCGGGATTGTCGGTGCGCGAGAAGACGTAATCCGGCACCTCGTCCCACGGATCTTCCAGCACCTTGCCCTCGGACGAGGTGTGGAGCAGGTTCGCGTCGGTGGAGAAGGGGCTCTCGCCGCGCTTGTCCTTGGGCACCGGAATCTGGTGCTGCTCGGCATATTCGATCAGGCGGGTGCGGCTGGTGAGATCCCACTCGCGCCATGGCGCGATCACCTTGATGTCGGGCGCGAGCGCATAATAGCCCAGCTCGAAGCGCACCTGATCATTGCCCTTGCCGGTCGCGCCGTGGCTGACGGCATCGGCACCGACCTGACGTGCAATCTCGATCTGGCGCTTGGCGATCAGCGGCCGCGCGATCGAGGTGCCGAGCAGATACAGGCCTTCGTACAGCGCGTTCGAGCGCATCATCGGCATCACGTAATCACGCACGAATTCCTCGCGCAGATCATCGATGAAGATATGCTCGGGCTTCACGCCCATCAGCTCGGCCTTCTTGCGCGCCGGCTCCAGTTCCTCGCCCTGGCCCAGATCGGCCGTGAAGGTCACGACCTCACACTGGTAGGTCTCCTTCAGCCATTTCAGGATAACGCTCGTATCGAGGCCGCCGGAATAGGCGAGGACGACGCGCTTGATATCGCTCATCGGGACAAGGCTCCGGGAGATAGGACGAGAGAGTGATGGTGCACCCGAAGGGATTCGAACCCCTGGCCTCTGCCTTCGGAGGGCAGCGCTCTATCCAGCTGAGCTACGGATGCCTGATCGCGCCGATAGCAGGCAAGTCCCGCTCTCGCCACCCCCCGCCGCACGCCTTTGTCAGCGCTTGATTCCGGTGGCGGGCTGGAACGGCCCGAGCCCGCACGTGGCACCGCGCATGAACTGGCCACCCACGCGCTGCAGAACCGTGATGAGATCGACCGAACAGAGCCGACTGATCGACGTGTTGTAGGAAAAGGCCTTCTCCGAACCGAGGCCGGGACAAGCCTGCGGCAGGACATTGCGATAGACCTTGCGGCCCACGAAGAAATCGATCGTGCGGTCGTCGCGCACCACGCTCTGCCCGATCGGCATGGAAATGCAGCTGACCGGCGGGCCGTCCGGCGTCGCCACGGGCGCGGGCCTGTCCCTGGCGGCCAGCGGCGCCCCCATCAGGGATGCGAGAAGGGCGAAGGGCAGGATCCGGATCATCGTATCGTCCTTATCGCCATGCCCTGTTACGGGTTGGTGGCCGCTCCCTTGGGCGCCGGCGTCTTCGGCCGGAACGCGCAGAGGTCGATCTCGATGCAGCGCCAGCATTCGGGCCGTCGCGCCTTGCAGACATAGCGGCCGTGCAGGATCAGCCAGTGATGCGCGTGGACGCGGAAAGGCGCGGGCGTGTCCTTCTCCAGCCTGTCCTCCACGGCACGCACGTCCTTGCCCTTGGCGAGGCCGGTGCGATTGCCGACGCGGAAGATGTGCGTGTCCACCGCGAACGTCTCCTCCCCGAAGGCGACGTTCAGCACGACGTTCGCGGTCTTGCGGCCGACACCGGGCAAGGTTTCCAGCGCGGCGCGATCATGCGGCACCTCGCCGCCATATTCGGCGATCAGCCTTTCGGAGAGGGCGATGACGTTCCTGGCCTTGGTGTTGAACAGGCCGATCGTCTTGATATGCTCCTTCAGCCCCGCCTCGCCCAGCGCGACCATCTTTTCGGGCGTATCGACCGTGGCGAACAGCGCCCGCGTCGCCTTGTTCACGCCCACGTCGGTCGCCTGCGCGGAAAGCGCGACGGCGACGAGCAATGTATAGGGGTTCGTCCATTCCAGCTCGGTCTCGGGCGAGGGATTGTCCTCGGCGAGGCGGCGGTAGAATTCGAAGATGTCGGCTTTCTTCACCGGAAGCCGAGCGCATCCGCCATCGCATAGCGGCCGGCGGGCTTGCCCGCGAGCCACTGCGCGCCGCGCAGCGCTCCCTTGGCGAAGATGCCGCGATTCTCGGCGCGATGGCCCAGCTCGATCCGCTCGCCCTCCGCCGCGAAGATCACCTGATGATCGCCCGCCACCGATCCGCCGCGCAGCGACGCATAATAGATGCCGCCCTCTTCGCGGGCGTGGGCGCCTTCCTGCATCCGATCGAAGCGGTTCAGATCGGTGGTCGAGGCGGCACCCCGGCCGACATTGGCAGACGCCCCGAGAAGGAGCGCCGTGCCGGAGGGGCTGTCCAGCTTGTGGCGGTGGTGCATCTCGACGATCTCGATATCCCAGTCCGCACCGAGGATGCGTGCCGCCTGCTCGACCAGGCCGCGCAGCACGTTCACGCCCAGCGACGTATTGGCCGTCTGCAGGATCGCGACATGCTCGGCGGCGCGATCGATCGCGGCGTGATGCTCCGGCTGCAGCCCGGTCGTGCCGATCAGAAGCGGCGTGCCGGTTTCCACCGCCAGCGCCAGATTGCCTTCGAGCGCCTCGGGCAAAGAGAAATCGATCAGCACGTCGGCAGCAGCCGCCAGCGCCTGCGCATCGGCCGGTCCGCCCGAGACGACGCCTTCGCGATCCAGCCCGCCCGCGACGGTCACGCCCGCCTCTTCAGCCGCCGCCGCGATGGCGCGCCCCATGCGCCCGGCGGCGCCCAATATCCCGATGCTGATCGTCATGCGCCCGCTCTTAGAAGCGGATCGGGTGAGGGGGAAGGCACGGGCTACGTTGAATGCCTCAAACCCCGTCCGCACTGAGCCTGTCGAAGTACCGTTCTTCCTTTCCGTCGTTGTTGAGCAAAAAAGAAGGCCAGTGCTTCGACAGGCTCAGCACAAACGGATTTGGCCATTCAACTCAGCGCGCCCCGATCCAGTCGGCGACGTCGCCCGCCACCTGATTGGCGGCCTGATCCAGCGCCATGCCCACCGCCTGCGGCTGCTCCGACGAAACCGGCACGCGCGCCGAGAAGCGCCGCGTCTCGATCGACGGCGATCCCGATCGCGTGATCGTGCCATCATAGGTGACGATCACGGCCTTGCCCGGACCATCCAGCCCGAACGCGGCCAGCGTGCCCGTCAGCCGCGTATCCGGCTGCAAGCCGACGAAGCGCGCATCCGGCACGAAGCGCCCCGTCTTGGCCTCGATCGTCTCGGCCAGCAGGTTGCGCATCAGCACGGCTGGTGCCGCCGCCCACAGCCCATCCTTCAGATAGGCGATCGAATTGGGGCCGGCCTGCACCATCACGCGCTGCGTCGACAGGGTCGGCACGGCGACCGGCACCGAGACGGCGACGGCATGGGCATCATCGCTGGTATGCGCGGCACCGGCCGCCACCGGCGTCACGGCATGGAGCGACATCAGGGTGGGCGGCGGCTTCGGGCCGAAGCTGATGCAGCCGGCCAGCGGCAAGGCGGCCACGCCGATCAGAACCGTGCGGGTGAGGAGGGTGGCGAACGTGGCGGTCATGGCGGTTTCGTCCCTCACTTGGCGGGCTTGTAATCGGGCAGGCGACTTCCGCCGATCAGGCCCCCGGCGCCGCCGCGATCGAAGCGGTTGGTGATCGCCTGTAGCGAGGCGGCGGTATCGGCCAGATCGCGGATCAGCTGGTTGGCGGCGGGCACGGTCTGCGTGGAGATCGCCTTCAGGCCCGGCCGCGCATCGGTGATCGCGGCATCCAGACTGGCCATGCTCTTCTTCGCCGAGCCGACCGCCTCGTTCATGTTGACCAGCAGCGGCCCGACATTCTGGTTGGTCGTATCCGCCAGCGCGCCGATCTTCTCGGCGGCGTCACCGGCCTGCTTCACCGCGATCTTCGCCTGCGCCAGCGTGGCGGCGATATCCGGCCCACGATCCGCCAGCGATCCGCTCAGCGAATCGATATGGTGGAGAATGCCCGTGATCGATTGCTGATTTTCGGGATTCAGCAGATCGCTCACCCGCTCCGTCAGCACCGTCAGTTTCTCCAGCAGGCGCGGCGCATTGTTGAGCAACGCGCCCAGGCCCCCGGTCTTCGGCGGAATCAGGGGATAGCCCCACGGGCCCGGCTGATCGATCGGCGGCGCGCCCTGCACGGCACCGTCCAGATTGATCTGGCTGACGCCCGTGAAGCCGACGCCCGCGATCGTGGCGTTCGTGCCCTGCAGCACCGGCGTATCATTCTTGATCGCGATGCGGACGCGGATCAGCTCCGGCTGATCGGGCATGATCGCGATATCCTCGACCTTGCCCACCGGAACGCCCGAGAAAGTGATCGCCGATCCTTTGGCGAGCCCGTCGACCGAGCTCTTGAACAGGATGTCGTAGCGCTTCTCGCTCGACCCGCCGAAGCCGGCGAGCCAGACGAGGAACACGACCGTGACGACGAGCAGGATCAGGACGATACTGCCGACGAGGATGTTGTTGGACCGGTTTTCCATCAGCTTTCCTCATCATCCTTGGCAGATCCGGCCCTGCTGTCGGCACCGTCCGCAACCTCGCTCTCGTCCCCGCCGGCCGACGCCAGCGCGGCATCGCGGCGGCGGGCACTTTCGGCAGGGTCTTCCTCATCGAATCGTTCGGCGGCCTCCGCCGCGGCGCGGCCACGCGGGCCGCTGAAATATTCCTGGATCCAGGGGTGATCCAGCGCGAGCAGCTCCGGGATCGTGCCGACCGCCACCACCTTCTTGTCCGCCAATACGGCCACCCGATCGCAGATGGCGTGCAGCGTATCCAGATCGTGCGTGATCAGGAACACCGTGAGCCCCATCGTCTCCTTCAGGCCCTTGATCAGATCGTCGAACGCGGCCGCGCCGATCGGATCGAGGCCGGCCGTCGGCTCGTCGAGGAACAGCAGCTCGGGATCCAGAGCGAGGCTGCGCGCCAGGCCCGCGCGTTTGCGCATGCCGCCCGAAAGCTCGGACGGGAATTTCGGCCCGGCTTCGGGGGGGAGCCCCGTCATCGCCACCTTGTAGGCCGCGATCTCGTCGAGAAATTCCTCGCCCAGCTGCGGGAAATATTCGCGCAGCGGCACTTCGACATTCTCGGCCACGGTCAGCGTGGAGAAGAGCGCACCGCCCTGAAACAGCACGCCCCAGCGGCGGCGCACGTCGCGCGCATCCTGCTCGTCGCGCCCCATCATCGGCTCGCCGAACACGTCCACTTCGCCCGCGACCGGGGTCTGCAGCCCGATGATCGAGCGCATAAGCACCGATTTGCCCGTGCCCGATCCACCGACGACGCCGAGAATCTCGCCGCGCCGCACGTCGAGATCGAGATTCTCGTGCACGACCTGCTCGCCAAACGCATTGGAGAGGCCGCGCACGCAGATCACGGGCGCCTGATCCTTATCGGCCTTGCAGACGCTCATATCCAGCCGATCGATGCGAAGAAGACGGCGAAGAAGGCGTCCAGCACGATCACGAGGAAGATCGACTGGACGACCGCCGAGGTGGTCCGGAGGCCGACCGCCTCGGCATTGCCTTCCACCTGCATGCCCTGGAAACAGCCCGAAATGGCGATGATCAGGCCGAAGACCGGCGCCTTGATCAGGCCCTGATAGACGTCCGTGATCGGCACCACTTCGCGGATGCGCGAGACGAAGGTGATCGGCGGCATGTCGAGCGAGGTCCAGCAGAAGAGGCCGCCGCCGATCAGCGCGACCATCGCCGCATAGAAAGCGAGCAGCGGCATCATCGCGACCGCCGCCGTGATGCGCGGGATCACCAGCGCCTCCATCGGGGAGACGCCGATCGTCCGCATCGCATCCACCTCCTCGGCCAGACGCATCGATCCGATCTGCGCGGCGAAGGCGGAACCGGATCGGCCCGCGACCATGATCGCCGTCATCAGCACGCCCAGTTCGCGGAAGGTGAGTCGGCCGACGAGGTTGATCGTGAACACCTCCGCGCCGAACTGGCGCAGCTGGATGGCGCCCTGCTGGGCGATCACGACGCCGATCAGGAAGCTCATCAGCCCGATGATCGCCAGCGCCTCCACGCCGACCACCTCGAACTGGCGGACGACCGCGTTCCAGCGCAGCCGCTTGGGATTGCGCAGGATATCCCAGTAGCTGACGAGCACGCCGCCGTAGAAACCGATCAGGCCCAGCGTCGTGCGCCCCGCCATCGATGTCGCCGCGCCGATCTGGTTCAGCACGCGGAACAGGGGCAGGGTGCCGTCCGGCCGGATCTTCAGCGGCTTGTCGGCGGCGGCGACCTGCTCCAGCAGATGCGCTTCCTCGGGGCTCGCGCCGATCACCTCCGCGTCATGATCGCGCACGATGCGGTGGACGAGCCAGGCGCCGACCGTGTCCATCCGGCCGACCTCGCCCAGATCCACCTTGCCGGGGCGGGAGGACAGCGCATCCAGCCGCTGGGGCAAGGTGCCCATCCGCGCGAGCGTCATGTCGCCGGTGAAGCGGAGCGTACCGCCGTCGCGGTCGTCGAGATGGAAATCGGCAGCCGCGCTCATAACGAACGGATATCGTGTCGGCGGAAAAGCGCAACGGGCGCGAAACGAGGCATCGCCGGGGAGACGCGCGGCGCAAGCTAAGGTTCCGGCGGATTTCAGATCCTTTGCAAAGCCTCTTGCATGCCGCGCCGGCTTCGTGTCCGTCAGCCGGGATGAACGAGCTCGCCATTTACGACATGGATCGTACGGTGACCCGCACGGGCACCTACACGCCCTTTCTGTTTCACGCGGCGTCCCGCCTGTTTCCGTGGCGGCTGCTGGCGGCGCCGGCGGTGCCGTTCGTGATGGCCGCCTATGCGGCCAAGGCGATCGACCGGCGGAGACTGAAAGAGATCAACCAGTGCCTGCTGCTGGGCGGCGCGGTGCCCCGCGCGAAGCTGGCGCCGGTGACGGAAAGCTTCGCCGACCTGATCCTGAAGACCAACGTGCTGCCGGGCGCGCTCCGCCAGATCGCCGAGGACAAGGCGGCCGGGCGCAGGCTCGTCCTCGCGACCGCCTCCTATCGCTTCTATGTCGAGCCCATCGCCGAGCGACTGGGCTTCGACGACGTGATCGCCACCGGCAGCATCATGGGGCTGGACGACATCATCCACGCCAAGATCGACGGCGAGAACAATTACGGCCCGGCGAAACTGCGCCTGATCGAGGCCTGGATGGACAAGGAAGGCATCGACCGGACCGACACGCGCATCCGCTTCTATTCGGATCACGTCTCCGATGCGCCCGTGCTGGAATGGGCGGACGAGCCCTTCGCCGTCAACGCCAGCCCGAAGCTCCGCCGGCTGGCCGATCGCCGCAGCTGGCCGTCGCTCGACTGGAGCGCGTGAACGGAGATCAGCCGCATCCGCCTCTACTGTGAGACCAACACGGCATACGGACGATACCACATAACCCGTTCGTGCTGAGCGAAGTCGAAGCACGGGCTACGCGCGACACCGTTTGAAGCACGTCCTGCGACTACGCTCAGGACGAACGGAGAAGTTGGGCGGGCGACAGGCATCGATCGGCAGATCCCCCAGTTTGCTCCGGCGGAACATTTGCGGCACAATTGGCGCCGGTAAAGGGACGAAACGGCAATGGCGACGCGTGCGCGCGACGGAAATTGGCAGGATAAAGTGGGCCATGTCGGCCGTCGCGGGGGCGCCATGCTGGGCGCGGTCGCGATCCTGGCGGCGATCCTCCTCACCGCCTTCGCGCTCGCCAGCTACCGGCCGACCGATCCGGGGCTGAACACCGCCGCCGGCGGCCCGCCCGCCAATGTGCTGGGCGTGCCGGGCGCGTGGATGGCCGATCTGCTGTTCACGCTGATCGGCCTGCCCGTCGTGCTGCTGCTGCCGCCTCTGGTGGTGGTGGCGCTGCGGCTGTGGCGCGGCGTCGGGCCGGGGCGGTGGAAGCGGATGTTGCCGATCGCGCTGATCGCCATCCTGTTGCTGGATGGCGCGCTGGGTCTGTTCCGGGGCGGGGCCATCCTGCCTCTGCCCGCGGGCCTGGGCGGTATCGTCGGCATCGCCGTGGGCACCGCCGCCGAGGCCGGGCTCGCCCATCTGCCCGATCCCGGCCTCGCCCCGCCCCTCCGGCTGGCGGGTGCGGCGCTGCTGCTGGCGTTCGGCATCACCGTCAGCCTCTATTCGCTCGGCCTCACCGCCGACGAACGCGCGACCATCCTGCGCCGCCGCGATCGCTATGAGGATGAGGAGGATTTCGTCGACGATGTGCCGTTCGACGTCGAAGCGCCGCCCGTAAAGAAGGCGGCCAAGCCCGCTCCGCGCGCCACGATCGTGGCGGACGATGACGAGCCCGCGCCGCGCACCACCATCACCACCCCGACGCCGGCCCCCGCCACCAGCCAGCGGGTCAGCCGCGAGCGGCAGGCGAATCTGGCGCTGGGGGATACCTGGGTGCTGCCGACGCTCGACCTGCTCGCCCCCGTGCCGGCCAGTGGCGGCCAGCCGATCGACAAGCCCTCGCTGGAGCGCAATGCCCGCCTGCTGGAGACCGTGCTCGAGGATTTCCACGTGCGCGGCCACATCACCGAGGTCCGCCCCGGCCCGGTCGTGACGATGTACGAACTGGAGCCCGCCGCCGGCATCAAGGCCAGCCGCGTCACCGCGCTTTCGGACGATATCGCACGCAACATGTCCGCGCTCTCGGCCCGCATCGCGACGGTGCCGGGCCGCACTGTGATCGGCATCGAGCTGCCGAACCAGAAGCGCGAGGCCGTGTCCTTCTCCGAGATGATCGCCAGCCGCACCTTCGAGGAGCAGGCGCCGGGCACGCTGCCGCTGATCCTGGGCAAGAATATCGCGGGCGATCCCGTCGTGGCCGATCTCGCGCCCATGCCCCACCTGCTCGTCGCCGGCACGACCGGATCGGGCAAGTCGGTCGGCCTCAATTCGATGATCCTCTCGCTGCTCTACCGGCTCACGCCGGATGAGTGCCGGATGATCATGATCGATCCCAAGATGCTGGAACTCAGCATCTACGAGGATATCCCGCATCTGCTCGCCCCCGTCGTCACCGATCCGCCCAAGGCAATCCGCGCGCTGAAATGGGCGGTGGAGCAGATGGAGGATCGCTACCGGATGATGGCCTCGGTCGGCGTCCGCAGCCTCTCCTCGTTCAACGACAAGATCCGCGCCGCCAAGGCCAAGGGCCAGCCGCTCGGCCGCCGGGTGCAGACCGGTTACGACGCCGACAGCGGTCAGCCGATCTATGAGGAAGAGAAGCTCGAATTCGAGCCTTTGCCCAAGATCGTCGTGATCATCGACGAGCTGGCCGATCTGATGATGACGGCGGGCAAGGAAGTGGAATTCCTGATCCAGCGGCTGGCACAAAAGGCGCGCGCGGCCGGCATCCACCTGATCATGGCGACGCAGCGCCCCTCGGTCGACGTCATCACCGGCGTGATCAAGGCCAATCTGCCGACGCGCATCAGCTTCTCCGTCACCTCCAAGATCGATTCGCGCACCATCCTGGGCGAGCAGGGGGCCGAGCAGCTTCTGGGCAAGGGCGACATGCTCTACATGCCCGGCGGCAAGCAGATCGTGCGCGTCCACGGTCCGTTCGTCTCGGACGACGAGGTGCGCGCCGTGGCGGATCACTGGAAGGATCAGAAGGCGCCGGAATATATCTCGTCCGTCACCGAGGAGCCCGAGGATGGCAGCTTCGCGATGGACGGCGCGCCCGCCGGCGACGATTCGCCCGACGCGCAGCTCTATCGCAAGGCCGTGCAGGTCGTGGCCGAATCGCAGAAGGCCTCGACCAGCTACGTCCAGCGCCAGCTCCGCATCGGCTACAATTCCGCCGCGCGCCTGATCGACCGGATGGAGAAGGAAGGCGTCGTTGGCTCACCCGACCATGTCGGCCGCCGCGAAGTGCTGATCGACCGCAACGGCCAGCCGATCTGACGCAGCCGGCAATAAGGGGCATTCTTATGAAGACGAACTGGGTGGCGATCGTCGCCGCAATGACGGTCGCGAGTTCCGCAGGCGCGCAGGACAAGGCCGCGCCCACCATCGCCCCGCCCGCCGCGGTCACGGGCGATGGCGTGCCTGCCATTCCCGCCGCGCTCGCCGCCGCCACGCGGCCCTATCTGGAATATCGCGCGGCCGTGTTCGAGGGGTGGAATCCGAAGACGAAGGCGGCGCTGATCGGCACCAATTTCGGCAATACCCGCCAGCTCCACGAAGTGGCGACGCCGATGGGCAGCCGGCGACAGATCTCGTTCGAGACGGACACGATCGCCTCGGGCGAAGTCGCGCCGGCCAAGGGCGATGTGATCGTCGTGCAGAAGGATGTCGGCGGCAGCGAATTCTGGCAGCTCTATACGCTGGCCGATGGCCGCCTCACGCTGCTGACCGACGGCAAGAGCCGCAACCAGATGGGCCCCTGGTCGCGCGACGGCCAGTGGCTGGCCTACAGTTCCACGCGCCGCAACGGCACCGACAGCGACCTCTATCTAATCGATCCGCGCGATCCGAAGAGCGACCGGATGGTGGCGAAGGTGACGGGGGGCGGCTGGCGCGTGATGGGCTTCACGCCCGACGGCACCAGCGCGCTGGTCGGCCAATATCAGTCGATCAACAAGACCGACCTGTTCCTGATGGACATCGAAAGCGGGGCGATGCGCCCGCTGGGCGACCATAAGAAGGCGATCTCCTATGGCGAGGCGCGCTTCGCCAAGGACGGCGTCCTCTGGGTGACGTCCGACGAAGGCTCCGATTTTCAACAGCTTGGCACGGTCGATCCGTCGAGTGGCGTGTTCACGCCCGTGCCCGGACAGGCGAAGTGGGATATCGAGCAGTTCGGCCTTTCCGCCGAGGGCGATTTCGTCGCCTTCACCACCAACGAGGCGGGCGTCAGCCGGCTGAGCATTCTCGATACGCGCACGAACAGGATCCGCGCCGTCGCCGACGTGCCGGTGGGCGTGATCACGGGGCTGAAGGTGGCACCCTGGGGCGAGATCGGTTTCAGCCTCGCCTCGGCGCGATCGGCGGCGGACATCTATTCGGTCGATCCGAAGACGCTGAAGGTGACGCGCTGGACGCAGAGCGAGACGGGCGGGCTGGACCCCGCCACCAATGTCGAACCCGAACTGGTGACGGTGAAGAGCTTCGACGGGGAAACCGTGTCGGGCTTCCTCTATCGGCCCGATCCGAAGAAATTCCCCGGCAAGCGCCCGCTGATCGTGGACATTCACGGCGGCCCCGAAAGCCAGACGCGCCCCGGCTTCCTCGGCCGCGCCAATTATTATCCGAACGAGCTGGGCGTCGCGCTCTTCTATCCGAACGTGCGGGGCTCTTCCGGTTACGGCAAGCGCTTCGTCTCGCTCGACAACGGGCCGTTCAAGCGCGAGGATTCGGTGAAGGACATCGGCGCCTTCCTCGATCGCCTCACCACCGATCCGCAGATCGACGCCAGCCGCGTCGGCGAGACCGGCGGCAGCTATGGCGGCTATATGTGCTACGCCAGCGCCATCCGATATGGCGCGCGGTTTAGGGGCGGGATCTGCCAGCGCGCCGTCTCCGGCTTCGTCTCCTTGCTCGAACATACGCAGAGCTACCGCCGCGATCTGCGCCGCGCCGAATATGGCGACGAGCGCGATCCGAAGCAGCGCGCCAAGCTGATCGCCATCTCGCCCGTGACGCACGTTTCCGAGATCAAGATCCCGCTGGTGATCGTGACCGGCGGCAACGATCCGCGCGTGCCCCCGTCCGAGTCGGAGCAGATGGTGACGGCGCTGCGCGGCAACGGCGTGCCCGTGTGGCATGTCCTCGCAGCCGACGAGGGCCATGGCTATGTGAAGAAGGACAATCTCGACTATCAGTTCTGGGCGAGCCTGCTCTTCTGGCAGAAGAATCTGCTCGGCACGGATCCGAAATGATCGGCCGCGGGTTCAGTGGCGGTTCAAGCCCTTCCAGCGACTGAGTTTCCATGATCCGATATCTCGCAGCGGCCTCGATCGCCGCCTTCGCCGCGCCCGCGATGCTTGTCGCGGCGCCGGTGCCCGCCCCCGAACTGGCGCAGGTGCAGGCGCATCTGCGCGCCATCACCACGATGACCGCCAATTTCACGCAGATCGACGCCACCGGCCATTCGCGCGGCGGCGTGCTGTCGTTGAAGCGCCCCGGCAAGATCCGCTTCCAATATGAGAAGGGCGTGCCGCTGCTGATCGTGGGCGACGGCAAGGCGCTGACGTTCATCGACTATAAGGTAAACCAGGTGTCGCGCTGGCCGATCGGCAATTCGCCGCTCGGCGCGCTGATCGATCCGAATCGCGATCTTTCCCAATATGGGAAACTGATTCCCGCCCCGCCGGGCCGCATCCTCGTGGAGGGCAAGGATGCCAAGCATCCCGAATTCGGCACGATCACGATCGGCTTCACCAAGGCACCGAACGCCCCTGGTGGGCTGATGCTGGCAGGCTGGACGGTGATCGACGCGCAGGGCAATCGATCGACCGTCGTCCTCTCCGATCAGCAGTTCGGCATGGACATCAACGACAGAACGTTCCTGTGGCGCGACCCGCGCCCGCAAAATCGCGGACGCTGATCACCCATTCATGTTCGCGACAGGTCCCCTGTCCTAAATGAGTTTTGCGGTCGCGGAGCCGCTCCTCGGATTCCCCCCTGTTCCCGAGGACAATATGCTCCGCTACCTGCCTGCGTGACGAACGCCAGGTCGGCCCTCGCTCCAAGCCCCCGGAGCGAGGGCCATTCTGTTTTTGCTGAGCCTCCGGCGCCGGCGCGGGCATTCGCCCGCTTGGCTATCCTCCCCGCTGCGCGGGTCCGGGCGGCCATTCGGCCTTGCGGGCCTTTGGCCCGATGGCATTTCCTTTCGGCTCCCTCCCCATCCGTCACGCCAACGCAGGCTGGCATCTGCCGGCGGCGGAGACACACCCCCCGTTCGCGCCTCAACCGGAAAAGATGCCAGCCTGCGCTGGCGTGACGGAAAAAAGGCAGGCGACGAATCGTGATTCGCCGCCCGCTGGCGAAACGCCCGGCGCGTCGCTACATCGCCCGCCTATGACAGCCCTCAAGATCGCTTCGTGGAATATCAATTCGGTGCGGGCGCGGATCGGGATCGTCGAACAGTTTCTGCGCGACGAACAACCGGACGTTCTGTGCCTGCAGGAAACCAAGGCGGCCGACGACGTCTTCCCCGCCGATCCATTCCGCAAGCTGGGCTATGTCCACCAGCGGCTGCACGGCCAGCGCATGCATCACGGCGTGGCGATCCTGAGCAAGGTGCCGTTCCGCGACGCCTCCGACGCCTGCTGGCGCTACGACTGGCAGGATAATGGCGAGGCCCGCCATGTGGGCGTGTGGCTGGAGGCGGGCTTCCGGCTGGAAAATGTCTATGTGCCTGCAGGTGGCGACATTCCCGATCCCGCGCTCAATCCCAAATTCGCGCAGAAGCTGGCCTTCGTCGAGCGCATGACCGAATGGTCGCGCTGCCTGACCGAGCCGACCCTGATGGTGGGTGACTTCAACATCGCACCGCTGGAATCCGACGTGTGGAGCCACAAGCAGTTGCTCGACGTCGTCAGCCACACACCCGTCGAGGTCGCCGCGCTCGGCCGACTGCAGGACGCGCATGACTGGGTCGATCTCGGCCGCCATTTCTATCCCGCGCCCGCGCGGCTGCATACGTGGTGGAGCTATCGCTCACCCGACTGGACCGTGAACGATCGCGGCCGCCGACTGGACCATATGTGGGCGACCCCGTCGCTCGCGGCGAAAGCCACCGCGCACAAGGTGCACGAAGCCTGCCGCAACTGGCTGAAGCCCTCGGACCATGTGCCGCTGGTGACGGAGTTCGAGGTGTGAGCGGCGCGGATCCACGCGCGGCGGCGCAGGCGATCGATGCACTCCGACGCGGCTGGCCCGTCACGATCACGAGCGGGGCGGGGGCGGTCACGATCCTCGCCGTGGAAACCGCCGACGATATTCGCCTCGCCGCCTACGATGCCGATGGCTCGGCCGACCTGCTGCTTTCCTCGCACCGCGCGACCGTGCTGAAGCTCGCCAACCAGCGCGATGCCGCAACGCCCGGCCTGCCGGTGCGGATCGAGCGGGTGCGCTGGCTGGATCTCCCCGCAGCCCTCGCGCTGGCCGACCCGGCGGGCGACCTCGCCACCCCGCTCAAGGGCCCCTATCGCACGACGCCGCTGACCGATCCCGATGCGGCCACCGCCGCGCTGGCGCTGGCGCGTCTCGCGGGGCTGCTGCCGGCCGTGTTCGTACGCGATGGCGCAGGCGAGGGGGGGGCGACCGTCTCCACCGCCGCCGTTCAGGCCTATGAGGAGCCCACCAACCTCGCCATCGCGGCGCGCGCGCGCCTGCCCGTGACGGCGGCGGAAAAGGCCGAGATCGTCGCCTTCCGTGGTCCGGCCGATTCCACCGAGCATGTCGCGCTGATCATCGGCACGCCCGACGGCACGCCGCCGCTCGTCCGCCTCCACAGCGAATGTCTGACCGGCGACGTGCTGGGGAGCCTGAAGTGCGATTGCGGTCCGCAGCTGGCCGAGGCGTTGCGGGAGATTGCCGGCGTGGGCTGGGGAATCCTGCTCTATCTGCGGCAGGAGGGGCGCGGCATCGGCCTCGTCAACAAATTGCGCGCTTATGCGCTGCAGGATCAGGGCTTCGACACGGTCGACGCCAATCTGCGGCTGGGCTTCGCGATCGACGCGCGCGATTTCGGCGTGGCGGCGCGGATGCTGAACCTGCTGGGGCAGGAGCGCATCCGCCTGCTGACCAACAATCCCGCCAAGGTGGCGGGGCTGGAGGCGAGGGGCATCGCGGTGGTGGAGCGGCTGCCGCTGGCCTTGCCCTCCAATCCCCACAACGCCCATTATCTCGACGTGAAGCGCGACCGGACCGGCCATCTGCTGTGACGTGGGTCGCCGATACCCGCGCGGGCCTGTTGCGCGGGCCGACCGGTGACATAACCTGCGCGATCGGGCGCGGCGGCACGATCGCGGCGGCGGATAAGAGGGAGGGCGACGGCGCGACGCCTCTGGGCGACTGGCCGATCCGCGCGCTGCTGCTGCGCCCCGATCGTGTCGGCCCGATCCGCACGGCTCTGCCGTGGCGCTGGATCCGCCCCGACGATGGCTGGTCCGACGATCCCGCCGATCCGGCCTACAACCGGGCCGTCCGTCATCCCCATGCCTTCTCGGCCGAACGGCTGTGGCGGGAGGACGGGCTCTACGATCTGATCGTGATTCTCGGCCATAACGATGCGCCGCCCGTGCCCGGCCTCGGCAGCGCGATCTTCCTCCATTGCTGGCGGGATAAGGCCACGACCGAGGGCTGCGTGGCGGTGGCGAAAGACGATCTGATCGCGCTGGTCGAGCGGCTCACACCGGGCGAGATGCTGCGGATCGCCTGAGAGCAAGCACCGTGCTCCTACGAACGCAGGAGCCCAAGGCTTCAAAAGCAGCGTTCGTAGCTCTGGATTCCTGCATTCGCAGGAATACGATGTCGTTTCTGAAAAAGGGGCTCAGCGCCGCCCGCCGAACAGCGCCGTACCCACACGCACGCAGGTCGCGCCGATCAGCGCCGCCGTTTCATAATCGCCCGACATGCCCATGCTGAGGCCGTCGAGGCCGTGGCGCTTGGCCTGCTCCGCCAGCAGCGCGAAATAAGGGGCGGGCTCCACATCGGCGGGCGGCACCGCCATCAGGCCGACGACGGGCAGGCCCGCCCCCCGCGCCTGATCCAGCAGCCCGGGCAGATCGGCGATCGCGCAGCCGCCTTTCTGCGGCTCCTCCCCGATATTCACCTGCACATAGCAATCCGGGCGCTTGCCCGCGGCGGCCATCGCCGCGGCGAGCGCCGTCACCAGCGACGGGCGATCGACGCCGTGGATCGCATCGAACAACGCCACCGCCTGCGCGGCCTTGTTCGACTGGAGCTGGCCGACAAGGTGCAGCCGCACATCGGGATAGAGCGCCTTCAGCGCAGGCCATTTCGCCTCCGCTTCCTGCACGCGATTCTCGCCGAAGCTGCGCTGGCCCGCTTCCAGCACCGGCAGGATCGCCCCGGCCTCATGCGTCTTGGAAATAGCGATCAGTTCGACCGCATCGGCCTTACGTCCACCAAGGGCAGCCGAGCGCGCGAGGGCGGTGCGGACAAGGTCGAGGCGTTCGGCGGCGGTCTGGGTTTCGGGCTGGGGCATGGCGCCCCTATAGGTGGCGCCATGCCCGCCCGCCAACCCGTGCCGACGCTCTGGCTGATGACCGACGAGCGCGCCGATGCGGCTCTGGAGCGGGTGCTTCACCGCCTGCCGCGCGGGGCGGGAATCGTCTTCCGCCATCATGCGACCCCGCACGGACAACGCCGCGCCCGGTTCGATCGGGTCCGTCGGATCGCGCGCGCGCGGGGGCTCGTGCTGATCCTCGCCGGCGATCCGCGCGACGCGATCGGCTGGCGCGCGGATGGGTGGCATGGTCGTGGATCCAGGCGGCTCCCGCGCCTCATGCTCCGTACCGCGCCCGTGCATGACCTGCGCGAAATGGAGACCGCGCGCCGGGCAGGAGCGGATCTGGTCTTCGTCTCGCCCGTCTTCCCGACACGCTCTCACCCCGGTGCCGCGACGCTCGGCCCGATCGGGTTCGCGCGGATCGCCAGAGAGGCGGGAATCAGGGTGATCGCGCTCGGCGGAATGTCCGCGCGCCGCTATCGCAGATTGATCGCGCTCGGCGCGTCAGGCTGGGCCGGGATCGATGCCTGGGGCGGATAACCCGGACCGCTCAAAAATCAGAAGCGGAAGGTAGTGCCCAGATAGACGGACTGGCTGTCGCGGCGATCATCGACCAGCGACTGGAACTGGTCCCGCTGCGCGCGATAGCGAACGCCACCCGTCACATCGAGATTGTGGGTGAGCGAGTATGTGGTGCCCAGGCCCAGCGACCAGCTCTGATCGATTCCGACCACCGGAGGCCGATCGGTCGAGCGCTCGGCGCCCAGATCCAGCTTCGTCGCCCAGCGGCGGCCATAATAAGCGAAGCCGATATCGGCCGATTCGCGGCCGTCCGGCATCAGGCCGCCATCCGTGCGCGACATGTCGCCGGAAATGGCGAACCGCTTCCAGCCCACCGACATGCCGAGGCTGTAGGCGGAGGGCGCGATATCGCTGGAGATCTGCAGATTGCGCGCGGCATCCGCCTTCGTGACGACGCGCGAGCGCATCGCCACCGTGACGGCGCGGCTCTTCGTGGGCGTGCCCGGCGTGAAGCGGAACGCGCCGCCCGCGAAATTCGAGGTGCCGAGGCCGCTGCGCGCGAAGGCGGCGGCGAGGCGGGGATCGGCGGCGGCCGGGGTGAAGGCACCGAATCCGGCACCGTTCATCACCGCGGTCTTGTTGCTGGTCTTCACGCGCGGCGAGCGGGATTCGGCAGGCGCGGACGACAGAGCGGCGACGAACGCAAGCGCGCCGCCCCACTTCGCCAACCTGATCGCCAAATCGCGCATCACACCAGAATCACCCCAATGAGCTTGGCGCCTACCATGGAGCCCGCTTAACGTTCCACATCCATTATGGAATCTTTTGCAGCTGTTGCAGCTTATCCACAGAGTGACGCCTCACGCCGAGGGGGCTGCGACGGGCCGCGCTTGCGGCCTTGCCGCGCCATCTATAACGGTGCCGGACTTCCGCAAGCCATGTCCCAAGGTTTTCGCTCCATGATCCGTGTTGCCCGCATTGCCACCGGCCTCGCCCTCTGCGCGAGCCTCGCCGCCTGCGGAGGCGGCCTGTTCGGCCATCACGACAAGAAAAAGGCGGCCGTGAAGGAGCTGGCGCCCGCGCGGATCACCACGATCGGCGTGAACGCCTATCTGTGGCGCGCGACGCTCGACACGCTCTCGTTCATGACGATCGCGCACACGGATTCGAACGGCGGCGTGATCGTCACCGAATGGTATGTGAACCCGGCCGTGCAGACGGAGCGGATGAAGGCCTCGGTCTCGATCCTGGATCAGGATCTGCGCGCCGACGCGATCCGCGTCTCCACCGCGCGCCAGGTTCTGCAGAACGGCCAGTGGGTGGATACGTCCGTCGCCGCCGGCACCAACCAGAAGCTGGAGGAAGTGATCCTCCAGAAGGCGCGCGACCTGCGGCGCAACGCCGCCGGCTGATCCCGTCATGACCGAAGACCGGACAGCCGCGGATCGCGCGCGTTTCGATCCCGTCGCGGCCGATGGCCGCTGGCAGCAGGCGTGGGCCGAACGTGGCACCTTCCACGCCGACGATAACAGCCCCAAGCCCAAGAGCTACGTGCTGGAGATGTTTCCCTATCCCTCGGGGCGCATCCACATGGGGCATGTCCGCAATTATACGATGGGGGACGTGCTCGCCCGCTTCCGGCGGATGACGGGGCATGAGGTGCTCCACCCGATGGGCTGGGACGCCTTCGGCATGCCCGCCGAAAATGCGGCGATGGAGAAGAAGGTCCATCCCGGCGCCTGGACCCGCCAGAATATCGAGGCGATGAAGGCCCAACTGAAGCGGATCGGCTTCGCGCTCGACTGGAGCCGCGAACTCGCCACCTGCGAGCCCGATTATTACGGTCAGGAGCAGGCGCTGTTCCTCGACATGTTCGCGGCGGGCCTCGTCTATCGCAAGGAAAGCGCGGTCAACTGGGACCCGGTCGACATGACCGTGCTGGCCAACGAGCAGGTGATCGACGGGCGCGGCTGGCGCTCCGGCGCTCTGGTCGAGCGGCGCAAGCTCAGCCAGTGGTTCCTGAAGATCACCGATTTCGCCGACGAGCTGCTGGACGGGCTGGATGGCCTCGATCACTGGCCCGACAAGGTGAAGCTGATGCAGGCCAATTGGATCGGACGGTCCAGAGGGCTGCGCTTCCGTTTCGCGCTGGAATCCGGGCCGCTGCCGAACGTCGAGGTGTTCACCACGCGGCCGGACACGATCTTCGGCGCGTCGTTCGTCGCGGTTTCGGTCGATCATCCGCTGGCGCAGGCTTTGCTCGCCCAGGGCACGCCGGGGCTGGAGGCGTTCATCGCCGAATGCCGCCGCACCGGCACGGCGGCGGCCGAGATCGAGACGGCCGAGAAACTGGGTTTCGACACCGGCCTGTCGGCGGTCCACCCGCTGGATCCGACGTGGACGCTGCCGGTCTTCATCGCGAATTTCGTGCTGATGGACTATGGCACGGGCGCCGTCTTCGGCGTGCCCGCGCATGACCAGCGCGATCTGGATTTCGCGCGCAAATATCAGCTGCCCGTCACGCGCGTCGTCGCGGCGTCTCCGGACGAGAAGGACGCGCCGATCCAGGACGAGGCGGACACGGCGCCCGGCCTGATCGTCAATTCGCGCTTCCTGGACGGCATGGCTTCCGAGGACGCCAAGGCCGCCGTGATCGATCGCGCCGAGGGCGAAGGCTGGGGCACCGGCACCACCGTCTTCCGCCTGCGCGACTGGGGCGTCAGCCGCCAGCGTTACTGGGGCACGCCGATCCCGGTGATCCACTGCGAGGCGTGCGGCGTCGTGCCCGTGCCCAAGGCGCAGCTGCCCGTGGTGCTGCCCGAGGATGTGAGCTTCGACATTCCCGGCAATCCGCTCGACCGGCACCCGACCTGGAAGCATGTCGATTGCCCGAGCTGCGGCAAGCCCGCGCGGCGCGAGACCGACACGCTCGATACGTTCGCGGATTCCTCCTGGTATTTCATCCGCTTCGCCAGCGGCCCGGCCGACAAGCCGTTCGACAAGGACGTGGCCGAGCGCTGGCTGCCCGTAGGCCAGTATATCGGCGGCGTGGAGCATGCGATCCTGCACCTGCTCTATGCCCGCTTCTGGACGCGCGCGCTGAAGCGGATCGGCAAGATCGATATCGCCGAGCCGTTCACCGGCCTGTTCACGCAGGGCATGGTGACGCACGAAACCTATCAGACGAAGATCGAACTGCCCGCCACCGCCGAAGAGAAAGCGGCGCTGGGCACGGATATGGTCACCGTCTCCAGCTGGGTCGCCACCGACGAGATCGAGCGCCGCCCCGAGGGCCTGTTCCAGACCGGCACCGATCATCCGATCCATGTCGGCCGCGTCGAGAAGATGTCGAAGTCGAAGAAGAATGTGGTCGATCCCGCGCCCATTCTCGATCGCTACGGCGCCGATGCCGTCCGCTGGTTCATGCTGTCCGACAGCCCGCCCGAGCGCGATCTGGAATGGTCGCTGGCCGGGATCGAGGGCGCGGCGCGCCTCGTCCAGCGCGTGTGGCGCCTGACCGAGCCGACCGGGACGGCGGGCGAGGGCGGCGACATCGCGCTCCGCAAGCTGCTCCACCGCACGATCGCGGGCATCGCCGAGGATATCGAGGCGCTGCAGTTCAACAAGGCGGTCGCCAAGATCTTCACGCTCGTCGGCGCGCTGGAAAAGGCGGCGCCGTCGCCCGACCGGACCGAGGCGGCGCGTGCCCTGATCCTGCTCGTCAGCCCGATGATCCCGCATCTGGCGGAATCGGCGTGGGAGCGCGTCGGCGGCGAGGGGCTGATCGCGGATGCGGCCTGGCCCGCTTTCGATCCGGCTCTGCTCGTCGATGACGAGGTGACGGTCGCGCTGCAGGTCAACGGCAAGCTGCGCGATACGATCTCGGTCGCCAAGGGCAGCGCGAAGGATGCGCTGGAGGCTCTGGCGCTCGCCAATCCGAAGGTGCAGATCATACTGGCGGGCGCGGTGCCCAAGAAGGTGATCGTGGTGCCCGATCGACTGGTGAATATCGTCGCATGACGCGCCTGGCCGCCCTCGCTCTGCTCGCCGTCACCGCCCCGTTGCTGAACGGCTGCGGCCTGCACCCGCTTTATGCGGCGGGCGGCAACGGCCCGGTCGCGCAGACGCTGGGCACGGTCGAGGTCGGCCAGATCGGCGGCAAGGACGGCTGGCTGATGCGCAACGCGCTGATCGATCGGCTCGGCAAGGCCGGTGGCGCGCGCTACCGGCTGGATGTCGAACTGGACGACCAGATCCTCGGCTTCGGCGTGCGCGCCGACAATACGGTGACGCGCGAGCGGCGGACGCTCCGCGCGCGCTACAAGCTCGTCGATATCGAAGCGGGCACGGTGCTGGTGGACGCCACCGCCGGATCGGATGCGGGCATCGACGTGGTCCGCTCAGAATATGCGGTGATCGCGGCCGAGCAGACCGCGCTGGAACGGCTTTCGGGGCAGGTGGCGGACCAGATCGTCGCGCGCCTCGCCCTCTACGCCTCGCGCACCAAGACGACCGACCGGTAATGGCGGCGCGTCGATGAAACCGGCGGAGGCGCGGCTGTTGCGCGCGCTGGACGCCGCCGATCCCGATATCCGTCTCTATCTCTTCCACGGCCCCGACGAGGCCGGTGCGCGCGCATTTGCGGCGCGGCTGGGCAAGGCGCTGGGCGAGGGGGCCGAGCGCGTCGACATGACCTCCGCCCAACTCAAGGGCGATCCCGCCCGGCTGGCGGACGAGGCGGCCTCCTTCTCGATGTTCGGCGGCAAGCGCTGGATCCGGATCGATCCCGCCACCGACGATGCGGCCGAGGCCGTCGCGGCGCTGCTGGAGGCGGCCGCCGCCGGTAACCCCGCCGTCGCGATTGGGCCGGGGCTGCGCAAGGATTCGAAGCTGGTGAAAGCCGCCAGCGCCAGCAACGCCGCGATCGTCCACGCCTGCTATCCGCCCGAGGGCCGCGATGCCGATGGCATGGCGCTGGAAATGGGCCGCGCGCTGGGCCTGCAGATGCGCAACGATGTCGCGCACCGGCTGGTGGCCGCCGCCTCCAACGATCGCGCCGTATTGGCGCAGGAACTGGAGAAGCTCGCGCTGTTCGTCGATGCCGCGCCCGACCGGATCCGCGAGATCGGCCATGAGGCGCTGGACGCCCTGGGCGCGGGGATTGAGGAGGGCGATCTGACGCGCCTGTCCCATGCCGTGTTCGGCGGGCAGGTCGCCGTGGCCGACGAAGAGCTGAAACGGCTCGCCAGCGAGGGAATCGAGGGCGTGCCGGTGTTGCGTGCCCTCAGCCGCCGCGCGTTGCTGCTGGCCCAATTGCGGGGCCAGATGGAGGGTGGCGAGGGGATCGACCGCGTGATGGAGACGGCCGGTCGCGCGATCTTCTGGAAGGAGAAGGACGCGGTCCGTTCCGAACTGTCCCGCTGGAATGCCGGCTCGCTCGCCACGGCCCTCGGCCGGCTGGGTGAGGCGGAGCGGCAATTGAAGACGAGCGGCTATGCCGGCAGCTTCGTCGCGGCGGAGGAAGTCCTCGCCGTCAGCCGCCACGCCGCCCGGCGGCGATAGGGCCCACACTCTCCCAAAACCATTCGTGCTGAGCCTGTCGAAGCACCGACCTTCTTCACGAACGATGAGAAGGACGGCCCTTCAACACGCTCAGGGCGAACGAGGTGGGGTGATGCACGCGTCATCCCAGCGCTGGCTGGGATCTCTCGAAGGGAAGTGCGACACTTCGCCTCACGCGACCTCAGCCTGCCGGGGTGACGGGATACCGATCAGATCGGCCCGCCGTTGAGCCGCTGGCAGATCAGATCCAGCTGATCGAGCGTCGAATAGCCGATCGTGACGGTGCCGCCCTTCGGCCCATGCGCGATCGCCACCTTCAGCCCCAGCAGATCGCTCAGCTGCCGCTCCAGCGCCTCGGTGTCGGCGCTGCTGCCCTTATACTCCATCGGCCCAGGGCGCTTTTCCTTGCCGCCCCTGGCCTGCTTGGCGAGCTTCTCCGTGTCGCGCACCGAGAGGCCGTCGCGCATCACCTGCTCCGCCAGCGTCGCGGGATCCTCGGCCGTGATCAGCGCGCGTGCATGGCCCATGCTGAGCCGCCCGTCCGCCACCGCCGCGCGCACATCGCCCGGCAGCTCCAGCAGGCGCAGCAGATTGGCGACATGGCTGCGCGATTTGCCGACCAGCTTGCCCAGCGCTTCCTGCGTATGACCATATTCAGCGCCAAGTCTTTGATAAGCCTCAGCTTCTTCGATCGCATTGAGATCCTGGCGCTGGATATTCTCGATGATCGCCAGTTCGAACGTCTCGGCGTCCGTCATTGTGCGGACGATCGCCGGCACCTGATGCAATTGCGCTCGCTGCGCCGCGCGCCAGCGGCGCTCGCCGGCGACGATCTGATAGCCGCTGTCCTGCGTGCGGACGATGATCGGCTGGAGTACACCGCGCTCCTTCAGCGAGGCGGCGAGTTCCTCCAGCGCGGTCTCGTCGAAATGACGACGCGGCTGATCGGGATTGGGCTTGATCGCGGCAACGTCGATCAGGCGGATGCCACCCTCGCGGGGGGCTGCCGGATCGATCGGCTGCTCGCGCTGAACATCCCCGAGCAGGGCCGACAGACCACGGCCTAGCCCACGCTTCACTTCGCTCATGCGGCCGCCTTGGCCGGCTGGGGCAGACGGCCGATCATTTCGCGCACAAGCGCGATATAGGCCTCCGATCCGGGGCAGCGATGATCGTAAACGAGGGCAGGGAGGCCATGGCTCGGCGCCTCGGACAGGCGCACGTTGCGCGGAATCACGGTGTTGAAAACGAGATCGCCGATCACGGCGCGCACATCCTGCGCGACCTGTTCCGACAGGCGATTACGGCGATCATACATGGTGAGGGCAATTCCCAGGATAGCGAGATCGGGGTTGAGCCGCTGACGCACACGCTCGACCGTGTGGAGCAGCTGGCTGAGCCCCTCCAGCGCGAAGAACTCGCACTGGAGGGGTACCAGCAAGGAGGAGGAGGCGACTAGCGCGTTGATCGTCAGCAGCCCGAGCGAGGGCGGGCAATCAATCAGGCAGATGTCCCAGCGGCTGTTCGCCTGATCCAGTGCCTTGGCGAGGCGATGCGCGCGATCGGCTTCATCCACCAGCTCTACCTCGATCGCGGAAAGATCCTGCGTCGCGGGGACGATATCGAGCTTGGGTACGCTGGTCGCGCGCACGCATTCGTCGAGCCCGGCCGCCCCGGTGACGAGCTGGTAGGACGACGCCGCGCGGCTATGCTGGTCGATGCCGAGGCCGGTGGAGGCATTGCCCTGCGGATCGAAATCGATCAGCAACACGCGCTTGCCGGCGGCTGCGAGGCCGGTCGCGATGTTGATCGCGCTCGTCGTCTTGCCGACGCCACCCTTCTGATTCGCGATCGCGATCCGGTTCATCCGCTTATCCTCCGCATGGCCCGCGCCACGACGATCGCCGAATCGGGATCGGAGAGACTCGGCACGAGGCGCAGATCACCCTGCCATTCCCGCGCGGCCTCCGCCACCTCATCCGCCGCAGATCGGCCCTTTGGCAGCAGCCAGAGCGTATTTTTTGTCGTGTGGCGGGCCGCCATCGCGAACAGAGCGGGAAGGGCGGCAACGGCGCGCGCGCTCACGATCGAAACGGGCGTATCGATCGGGGCCGTTTCCACACGCGAGGCCGCCACCCGAACCCGATCTACGATGCCCAGGGCATCGGCCGTTTCGCGCAGAAAGGTGGCTCGCTTGCTGCGCGGCTCGGCCAATATGGTGAGGTCGGATCGCATCAGGGCGATGACGAGGCCCGGAAAACCACCACCCGATCCGATATCGAGCCATGATCCGGATGCCCCCTCCGCCAGCCAAAACAGCTGCGCGGAATCCAGGATGTGGCGGCTCCACATGATCGAGAGGGTCGAGGGCGACACCAGATTCTGGCGCGCATTTTCCTCGCTCACCAAAGCGACGAGCCGGTCCAGCCCGTCCAGTGTTTCACGTGAAACACCCTCTGCGACGCGCACGCGCGCTTCCTCTTCCGTCATGCCGCGCGCCGTACAGCGACCAGGATCGCGGTCAATGCGGCAGGCGTGATGCCGCGCACGCGGCTCGCATCCGCCAGCGTTGCGGGCCGGGCACGATCCAGTCGCTCGATCATCTCGTTTGACAAGCCAGCGATATGCCCGAAGCTTTCGATTCGGCCGAGCGCGATTGCCGCATCGCCGCCACGACGAGCCTGCTCCTCACGCTGCTGCCGCTCGACATAGGGGAGATAGGCGATATCGGCGACGACCTCATCGACCAGATCGGCGTCGAACTCCGCCAGCGTGGGATCGGCCGCGACCAATGCCTCTGCGCCTGTACCCCGCGCTATGGCATCGGTTCGGGGGGCCAGAAGTCGACCAACATCGCCCTTCGCGGCCAGATGCCGATCGATCGCCTCGGATCGCTCACCAGACAGCAGACCCAATTCCTGCGCGAAGCGGCCCAGCCGCGCACCCGCATTATCGGCGCGCAAGTGCAGCCGGAACTCGGCGCGCGACGTGAGCATGCGATACGGCTCCGTCACGCCCTGCAGCACGAGATCGTCGATCATCACGCCGATATAGGATTGCGTGCGATCGAACCGCACGGGGCTCAGACCCGCTGTATATCGCGCCGCGCCGATCCCCGCGACGAGGCCCTGCGCGCCCGCTTCCTCATAGCCCGTGGTGCCGTTTATCTGGCCCGCGCAATACAGGCCGGGCACGTCCCGCACCCCCAGGCCGTGATCCAGCACGCGCGGATCGATATGATCATACTCGACGGCATAGCCGGGCTGGAGGATCGTGGCGTGCTCCAATCCCGGAATCGACGCGATCAAAGCCTGCTGCACATCCAGCGGCAGCGAGGTGGAAAGGCCGTTGGGATAGACGGCGTGATCGTCCAGCCCCTCGGGCTCCAGAAAGATCTGATGCCCGTCGCGATCGCCGAAGCGGACGATCTTGTCCTCGATCGACGGACAATAACGTGGTCCGACGCCCTCGATCACGCCGGCATAAAGCGGGGACCGATCCAGATTGGCCCGGATGATATCGTGCGTCCGCGAAGAGGTGCGGCTGATCGCGCAGGCCAGCTGGGGCAGGGGGCGGCTTTTGGTAACGGGCGAGAAGGTCCACGGATCATCGTCGCTCGGCTGCGATTCCAGCGCCGCCCAGTCAATCAGACGTCCGTCGAGGCGCGGCGGGGTGCCCGTTTTGAGCCGTGCAATCGGCAGGCCCAGGGCCGCGATCTGACGGGCGAGGGGATGCGCGCCCGGCTCGCCGATGCGGCCGCCATCGCAAATCTCCATGCCGAAATAGAGCCGCCCACCGAGGAAGGTTCCCGTCGCCAGCACCACGGCGCGCGCGGTCAGTACGCGACCGTCCTCAAGCGACACTCCAGCGACGGCACCGCGCTCGATCGCCAGCCCGGCCACCGATCCCTCGATCACGCGCAGCCCCGATTGCGCCGCTACCTCCGCCTGAATGGCGGCCCGGAAACGCTTGCGATCCGCCTGGATGCGCGGGCCACGGACGGCGGGCCCCTTCGAGCGATTCAGCATTCGATAGTGGATCGCAGCCTGATCCGCCGATTGCGCCATCAGCCCGCCGCATGCGTCGAGCTCACGTACGAGATGCCCTTTGCCGATCCCGCCGATTGCCGGATTGCAGGACATCGCGCCGATCATGTCGGCGCGTGCGGTGACGAGAGTGACCGATGCGCCCAGCCGCGCGGCCGCAGCCGCAGCCTCGACTCCGGCGTGACCTCCCCCGACGATGATGACATCCGCGCTCAACATGGCAGTCCCTTACCGGCTGCGGGCGCGATGTTCCACGTGGAACTATTTGCCGAGGCAGAAACGACCGAACAGACTGTCGAGCATGTCCTCGACGCCGGATCGCCCCACCAGCCGATCCAGGGCATCGCGACAGATCCGAAGATGCTCCGCCTGCAGGATCGGATCGAGCATTGACGAGGCCACCGCCAGTTCTTCCGCGATCGTCCCCACCAACGCCCTTTGCCGTGCGTTGAGAGACAGGGCATCGTCAGGCCCTGCCAGCAGATGCGCTTTGGCATCGATGCTGCGCCGCAACGCGATCAGGCTATTCGGGTCATGGATCGAAACGCCGAGGCTTCCCACCGGCGCCACATCACTCCGCTCATCCGCGCGCGTGTGAAGCAGGAGGCTCCGATCGGGGGCAGGGCAGTCCTCCGGCGCTCCGCACCACAGGATCAGGTCGGCGCCATCGATCGCATTCCGCGCGCGGGCGATACCGAGACGCTCGACCTCCTCCGCACCATCACGCAACCCCGCCGTATCCGTGAGCAGGATGGCATGACCATCCAGCCGTACGGGCGCCTCGATGATATCGCGCGTCGTGCCCGCAATCGGCGTGGCCAACGCCACCTCTCGCCCCGCCAAGGCATTGATAAGGGTGGATTTACCGGAATTCGGGGGCCCTGCCGCCACGATCCGCAGGCCATCCCGCAGCCGTTCGGCCGGAGGCGCCGCCAGCAAGGCCTTGGCCTCACCCGCCAATTCGGCCAACGCCCCGTCGATCCGGATCGCGGTGCCGACCTCCTCGTCGGATTCGCCGAATTCGATCGCCGCCTCGATCTGTGCCGAAAGGCCCAGCAGGACAGACCGCCACCGCTCGATGATCCGGCCTAATCCGCCCTCGGCCATGCGGAGAGCGCGCCGATGCTGGCCCGCGGTCTCCGCGCTCAGCAGATCCGCGAGCCCCTCGGCTTCGGTCAGGTCGATCCGGCCATGGAGAAAGGCCCGCCGGGTGAATTCGCCGGGCAAGGCACTCCGCAATCCCGGCAGCCCCGCCAACCGATCGAACAACGCCGCCACCACCGCGCGGCCACCATGCAGATGAAACTCCGCCAGATCTTCGCCCGTCGCGGAGTTCGGCCCCGGCATCCACAGAAGCAGGGCCCGATCGATCAAGGCGCCGTCATCGTCCCGCAGCGCCGCATGGCGCGCCCGGCGGGGCTCCGGCACCGATCCGGCGATCGCCGCCAGCGCCGGTCCGGCACCCGGCCCGCTCACCCGGACGATCGCGATGGCAGCCGGCGGCGCTCCGCTCGAAAGCGCGAAGATGGTGTCCCCCGCGGAGGAGAGCGTCATTTCTTCGTCGCCGAACCCGTCATCTGATCGATCAGCTGCTTCCATACGCCGAAGCCCACTTCGCCCATCGGCGTCCACGATCGCATCATATTCTCGATCACCTCGGGGGTGAAGCCTTCGCCCATCGTCTGCTTCAGCTTGTCCATGTAAAGGTCATGGATCGGCGCCATATCGGGCAGGCCCATCAGGCGGCGGGCCTCCTCCGGCGTGCAATCGATGTTCATCGTAATGTTCATGGCCGGCCACATCCCGTTGCGCGAGGTCGGGCGATTGGTAGAGGATCGTGGCGAAACCGTCGAGGGACGCACAAAAGCGCGCTTTCGGCCCAGGATCAGGAGGATCGAGCGCATGGGTGATCGGATGGACGTGGCCGCGCTGGACGGCTCAGGCAGCTTCTCGGTCTATCGCGCGCTTCCCTCCGGGCCGCCCAAGGCCGCGATCATCGTGATCCAGGAGATTTTCGGCGTGAATGCCGGCATCCGCCAGAAAGCGGACGATTGGGCCGCGCTCGGCTATCTGGCGCTGGCACCGGACATGTTCTGGCGCTTCGCCCCCGGCTACGACGTGAATCCCGATGTGCCGGAAGAGATGGCGGACGCCTTCGAAATCCGAACAAAGTTCAATTTTAACAAAGGGATAGAGGATGTCGAGGCGGTGATCCGCGCCGCCCGCGCATTGATGACGGGCGGCAAGGTCGGCATCGTCGGTTTCTGCATGGGCGGCGGTATCGCCTATCTCGCCGCCACGCGCACCGATGTGGATGCCAGCGTCGGCTTCTATGGCGCCGCCATCCCGCTGTATCTCGCCGAAGCGCACGCCATCGCGAAACCGCTGCTGCTCCATTTCGCGGAGGAGGACGGCTTCATCAGCCAGGAGGCGCGGGGCAAGATCCACGCCGCGCTCGACGGCAATCACCATGTCGCGATCGAGGAATATGCCGGCGTCGATCATGGCTTCGCCGACACAGCCGGCAAGCGCCGCAGCGACACCGCCGCGTTGATCGCCGAGGGGCGCACGCGCGATTTCTTCGCGGGGTATCTGGCATGAGCGACATCCGCATCGTCGTGCCGCGCACGGGCGGCGCCGAGGTCCTGGAGCAGGCACCCGCCGTGTTCTCCGAGCCGGGTCCGGGCGAGGTGCGCGTCCGCCACGAGGCGATCGGCGTCAATTTCATCGACATCTATTATCGCAAGGGCGTCTATCCGCTCGATCTGCCAAGCGGCCTCGGCACGGAAGCCGCTGGCATCGTCGAGGCGGTGGGGGAGGGCGTCACCCACGTCACCCCCGGTGATCGCATCGCGTATGCCGGTGGGCCGCTGGGCGCCTATTGCAGCGTCCGCACCATGCCGGCCGCGCCGCTGGTGCGTCTGCCAGATGGGGTCGACTCCCGCATTGCGGCTGCCGCCATGCTGAAGGGCCTGACCGTCGATATGCTGGTCGGCGCGTGCGGCAAGGTGCAGGCCGGGCAGACGGCGCTCGTCCATGCCGCAGCCGGCGGCGTGGGATCGCTGCTGATCCAATGGCTGAAGGCTCTTGGCACCACGGTGATCGCCCATACCGGCACGCCGGAGAAGGCCGCCCGTGCGCAGCGCCTCGGCGCGGATCACGCGTTCCACGGGCCTCTGGAGGGCCTTGCCGAGCAGGTCCGCGCCGCGACCGGTGGCCGGGGCGTGGATGTCGTGTTCGACAGTGTCGGACGCGACAGCTGGGCGCCATCGATCGCCTCGGTCGCGAAGCGGGGGCTCATCATCAGCTTCGGCAATGCCTCGGGCCCCGTCGATCCGGTCGCGCCGCTGGCGCTGATGCGCGCCGGATCGGTGTTTCTCACCCGGCCGACCCTGGGCGACTATACCGCGACGCCGGAGGAGCGCACCGCTGCTGCGGATCGCCTGTTCGCGATGCTGGAATCGGGCAAGGTCCGCGTCGATATCGGTGCGGAATGGCCGCTGGCGGAGGCGGGCAAGGCGCAGGAAGCGATCGAAAGCCGGGCGACGACCGGCTCGACCATCCTGATTCCCTGAAGCCGTCTGAGAAACATTCGTCATTGCGAGCGCAGCGAAGCAATCCAGTCCCCCACTCGGAGCTAGATAGCTTCTCTACGCTCGCAATGACGATGGCTTCCTGGGAAGACAGCGTCAGGAGAAAAGCGTCAGCAACCCCACGTCGGTGTTCGTGATCCCGTCGTAGATCATCTTGGCGGCGACGTAGAGGATCACCAGCAGGCCGAAATAGGCGATCCAGCGATAGCGCTCGATCACCTTGGCCAGCACATTGGCCGCCACACCCATCAGGATCACCGACAGCACCAGCCCGATGATGAGGATGCCCGGATGCGCGCGCGCGGCGCCGGCCACCGCCAGCACATTGTCCAGGCTCATGCTGATGTCGGCCACCGCGACCGCCCATGCGGCAGCGGCGAAGCTCCGCACGGGCTTCAGATCTTCGTGCGCTTCGGTCTTGGGATCGTCGCGCAGCTCGCGCCACATCCTCCACGCGACCCACAACAGCAGCAGCCCACCCGCGAAAACGAGGCCTACCACCTGCAGCAATTGCGTGACGATCAGGGCGAATGCGATCCGCAGCACCAGCGCCGCGAGAATGCCGATCAGGATCACCTTGCGACGCTGCTCGGCCGGCAAGCCCGCCGCCAGCGCGCCGACCACGATCGCATTGTCGCCCGCCAGCATCACGTCGATCATCAGCACCTGGCCGAAAGCGGCCAGCGCCGCCGTCGATCCGAAACTCGCGAAATCCGCGACGATGTGCTGCCAAAGCTCGAGCATAGGTTGCTGTTATCGGGCCGGGACGGGCCTGTCGATTCATCCCGACCGTCATGCCGAACTTGTTTCAGCATCCAGTGCCCGCCGCCGAGGGCAGGCGGGGCAGACAGGTCGGTTCATGAGTGCTGAAACAGGTTCAGCATGATGGCGGTATCGGGGTGTCGCGTGGGCAAAGCCCACGCATCGGACGGGCCTTTGGCCCGCCGACCGTCCTTGCCGGAGTCCTGCCGCAATATGCGGCAGGCCCGGCTGCGGATTACTGGTTCATCGAGTCGAAGAAATCCTCGTTGGTCTTCGAATCCTTCATCTTGTCGAGCAGGAACTCCATCGCATCGGTGGTGCCCATCTGCATGAGGATCCGGCGCAGCACCCACATCTTGGAGAGCTTGCTCTTGTCGAGCAGCAGCTCCTCCTTGCGCGTGCCGGACTTGCCGACGTCCATCGCCGGGAAGATGCGCTTGTCGGCCACCTTGCGGTCCAGCACGATTTCCGAGTTGCCGGTGCCCTTGAACTCTTCGAAGATCACTTCGTCCATGCGGCTGCCCGTATCGATCAGGGCCGTCGCGATGATGGAGAGCGAGCCGCCTTCCTCGATGTTGCGCGCCGCACCGAAGAATCGCTTCGGCCGCTGGAGCGCATTGGCATCGACACCGCCCGTCAGCACCTTGCCCGACGACGGCACGACCGTGTTGTAGGCACGGCCCAAGCGCGTGATCGAATCGAGCAGGATCACGACGTCCTTCTTGTGCTCGACGAGGCGCTTGGCCTTCTCGATCACCATCTCGGCGACCTGCACGTGGCGCGTCGCGGGCTCGTCGAAGGTGGAGGAGACGACCTCGCCCTTCACCGAGCGCTGCATGTCGGTCACTTCCTCCGGCCGCTCGTCGATCAGCAGCACGATCAGGAACACTTCGGGGTGATTGTCCGTGATCGCCTTGGCGATGTTCTGGAGCATCACCGTCTTGCCGACGCGCGGCGGCGCCACGATCAGCGTGCGCTGGCCTTTGCCCTGCGGGCTGACCAGATCGATCACGCGGCTGGATTTATCCTTGTTGGTCGGATCCTGCGGATCCAGCGTCAGCTTCTGCTCGGGGTAGAGCGGCGTCAGATTGTCGAAATTGACGCGGTGGCGGACGGCCGAGGGATCGTCGAAATTGACCTGTGTGAGCCGTGTGAGCGCGAAATAGCGTTCGCCGTCCTTCGGCTCCCGAATCTCGCCTTCCACCGTGTCACCGGTTCTCAGGCCGAATTTACGGACCTGGTTCGGCGAGACATAGATGTCGTCGGGCCCGGCGAGATAGTTCGCCTCGGGGCTGCGGAGGAATCCGAAGCCGTCCTGCAGCACCTCGATCGTACCCAGACCCAGGATCTGCTCGCCCTCTTCGGCCTCGGCCTTGAGGATGCCGAACATCAGATCCTGCTTCCGCATCGTCGATGCGCCCTCGACGCCGCGCTCCTCGGCCATGGCGACCAGTTCGGCGGGCGTTTTTTTCTTGAGGTCTTTCAGGTGCATCTGGGCAGTCCGGTGATGGATCGGGGGAGGGGAGACGCGCGGGCCGGAGCGGGCGACATTCTTCTGAGCTTGAAGGCTGGAGACCCGCGCAGAACGCGTTGGGCCTTTGGCGGAGGCGTAAATGCCGCGTCGCCTGTCGTCAAGCCGTCAGATGGTGGTCCGAGTCATGGCCCGCAAGCCCCTTCAATCGACAATCCCGATCAGAACGGCTTCACGATCACCAGAATGACGATCACGGCGGTCACGATCCCCGGAATTTCGTTCATCATCCTGAGCGCCTTGCCGCTCACCGGCCGCTCGCCACGCGCCAGCTTCTTGCCATAGCCGACCATGTAGCCGTGATAGCCGGACAGGCCGAGCACCAGCAGGATCTTCAGGTGCAGCCAGCCGAGCCCGCCGCCGCCCGAAAACAGGCCGAGCTGCCAGGCGAGGATGCCGCCGAACAGCCAGACGAGAATCATCGAGGGCGTGATGATGATGTTGCGCAGCTTCCGCTCGCGATCGATCCAGCGCTTCTCCTCGGCCGAGCCCGGCGGGGATTCCTGATGGTAGATGTAATAGCGCGGCAGCATGAACAGGCCCGCGATCCAGAAGATCACGAAAATGACATGGCCGGCCTTGATCCATTCATACGTCAAGGCGAGCACGGCTCCCAGGCTCAGGGGGGTCATTGGCGGACCATAGCGATCAGTCGCTCGACATGCGATACCGGCGTTTCCGGCAGAATTCCGTGGCCGAGATTGAAGATATGGGGCCGCGTGTTGAGCGCCGCGCGGATCGTGCCGACCGCGCGTTCCAGTGCCGCGCCACCGGCGATGAGCGCCAGCGGATCGAGATTTCCCTGCACCGGCAAGCCCTTGGGCAAGGCCTCGTCCGCCCAGGCCGGATCGATCGTCTCGTCCAGACCGAGCGCATCCACGCCGGTTTCCCGCGCATAGAATGGCAGCTTCTCGCCAATCCCCTTCGGAAAGCCGATGATCGCCGCATCCGGGCGCGCGGCGCGAACCGCATCCACGATGGCACGATTGGGTGCGACCACCCAGCGACGGAATTCATCCGGCGCGAGCGTGCCGGCCCAGCTGTCGAACAGCTGCACCGCCATCACGCCGGCATCGATCTGGCCGATCAGATAGTCGATCGTGAGGCCGACGATCGCGTCGATCACGCGCTGGAAGGCGATCGGATCGCCATAGGCGAGCCTTCGCGCCGCACCCTGGTCCTTCGATCCGGCGCCCGCCACCATGTAGGTCGCCACCGTCCAGGGCGATCCCGCGAAGCCCAGCATCGTCGTCCCGGCCGGAAGCTCCGCCACCACCCGGCGCACCGTCTCATAGACTGGATCGAGCAGGGACGTCTTCGCGCTCAACCCGCTGAGATCGCCATCCAGCAGCGGCGGGGCGAGCCGCGGGCCTTCGCCGGTCTCGAACCACAGATCCTGCCCAAGTGCATGGGGAATCACGAGAATGTCGGAAAACAGGATCGCCCCGTCGAAGCCGAACCGCCGGATCGGCTGGAGCGTGATCGCGGCTGCCGTTTCCGGATCATAGCACATGGCGAGGAAGCCGCCCTTGGCCTCCCGCAACGCCCGATATTCAGGGAGATAGCGGCCGGCTTGGCGCATCAGCCACACAGGCGGGGGATCGCGCCGCTCGCCGCGCAAAACGGCGAGGAGGGGACGGTCGGTCAGGCTCTCGGGCACGTCATTCGCCGGAATCGGATCCACCCTTCTTCTGATTCAATAGAGTTTAGAAAGGAGTCTGTAGGAGTCTGTAGGCGGGCCGGAAGCGGGATTTATTCACCGGTGTCGGACTTGCCAACAGATTGACGCCCGAGATTCTCCTTTAGATTCGACGAGTCGATCAAACTGCCCCCGTTATCCACAGGTGCCCGTTTCGTTTGATCCCCTGTGGAAAAAAGGCGGGATCACTGTTTCGATGCGGGGATCGCAGGGCATCCCCGAGCCTGCCCACGGCTTTTCGGCGCGAGTCGCCCCCATATTTTTCCACAGGCTTCTCATAGGGCCGATTCCGGAGCGCTTCTCGCGCTCCGGTGCCGCTTCCCCGCCGGTGGAAGAGTAACTAGAGCCGGTTTTCATGCGTCTGCATCTCCACCTCCTGTCCGATTCCACCGGCGAAACGCTCGAGGCGATCGCCAAGGCCGGCATCGCCCAGTTCGACGGGGTGGAGACGATCAAGCATTTCTGGCCGATGGTCCGATCCGAAGGGCATCTGGATCGCGTGATGGGGGAGATCCTCCAGCGGCCGGGGCTCATCATCTATACGCTCGTCAATTCGGAGGTGCGCCGCACACTGGAGCAGCGCTGCCAGGTCGCGGGCCTGCCGCATGTCGCCGCGCTCGATCCGGTGACGGATGCGCTGCAGCGGCTGCTGGGGCAGGAGGCCAAGGCCAAGCCCGGCCGCCAGCACACGCTGGACGCGGCCTATTTCGCGCGCGTGGATGCGATCCAGTTCACGATCGCGCATGATGACGGGATCGCGCCCGAGGATTGGGAGGAGGCGGACATCCTGCTCGCGGGCGTCTCGCGCTGCTCGAAGACGCCCACCTCCATCTATCTCGCCAATCGCGGCTACAAGGTCGCGAACATTCCGCTGGTGGTGGAAAGTCCGCCGCCGCCGATCCTCTATTCGCTGAAAAATCCGCTCGTCGTCGGCCTCACGACCAGTCCCGACCGGCTGATCCAGATCCGCCGCAACCGCCTGCTGTCGCTGAATCAGGTGACGGAGACGCCATATGTCGATCAGGAGGCGGTGGCGGGCGAACTGGCTTTCGCGCGGCGCATCTTCGCGGACAAGGGCTGGCCGGTGATCGACGTCACGCGCCGTTCGATCGAGGAAACCGCGGCCGCCATCATCAACCTTCTGGGCGCACGCGCCACCGGGCAGAAAGCATGACAGACCTGATCCTCGCCTCCCAATCCTCCTCGCGCCGCGCCATGCTGGAGGCCGCTGGCGTGCCTTTCCGTGCCGAGGCGGCGGGGGTGGACGAGGAGGCCGCGAAGCTCGCCTTTCAGGCCGAGGGCTATGACGGGCGCGGGCTGGCCGATGCGCTGGCCGAGCTGAAGGCGGTGAAGCTGTCGCGCCGCTATCCCGATGCGCTGGTGCTGGGCTGCGATTCCACCGTGCAGGCGTCCGATGGCGCGCTGCTCGACAAGGCCGAGAGCCGCGAGGAAGCGCGCGACCAGCTTGCCGCGCTTGCCGGCACCACGCATCGGCTGACGAGCGCGGCCGTCGTCGCGCTCGGCGGCGCGCCGATCTGGCGCTATGTCGATGTCGCGAAGATGACGATGCGGCCTTTCTCCGATGCGTTTCTCGAGTCCTATCTGGAGGACGAATGGCCCGCGATCGGCGGCTGCGTCGGCGGCTATCGGATCGAGGGGCTCGGCGCGCAATTGTTCGCGCGGATTGAGGGAAGCCAGTTCACCATCATGGGCCTGCCGCTGCTGCCGTTGCTCGACTGGCTTCGCATCCGGGGCGTGATCCAGGCATGAGCATTTACGCAGAGGTGATCGGGGATCCGATCGCCCATTCGAAATCGCCGATCATCCACACGTTCTGGCTGGAGCGGCTGGGGCTGGCGGGCGATTATCGCCGCGCGCATGTCCGCCCCGAGGATCTGGCGAGCTTTCTCGACGGACGGCGCTCCGATCCGGACTGGCGCGGCTGCAACGTCACGATCCCACACAAGCAGGCGGTTCTTCCTCTGCTCGACGCGATCGATCCGGTCGCGTGCAGGATCGGCGCGGTCAACACGATCGTCGCGCGGGACGGGAAGCTGAAGGGCTATAATAGCGACGCCGATGGCTTCCTCGAACCGCTGAAGCCCTGGCTGGAAGAGCGGCATCTGCTGCGCACGGCGCGGATCTTCGGTTCGGGCGGCGCTGCGCGTGCGATCGCGCATGGCCTGTGGAGCAAGGGTTTCACGCTGATCCTCGCCGCGCGCAAGGAAGAGGCCGCGGCCGAGATCGCGGCGGGGTTCGATCCCGCGCACGTCCATGTCGTCGATCTCGCCCATTTCTCTCAGCCGCAGGATTTCGACTGGAAGGAGACGGACGGGCGGCTGGATGTGGTGGTCAACGCGACACCGCTGGGCATGACCGGCCAGCCCGCGCTGGATGTGGATTTCAGCCACATGCCGCCCGGCGCGATCATCTATGACGCGGTCTATTCGCCGCTGGAGACGCCGCTGCTGAAGCAGGCGCGTGCGCTCGGCCATCCGGCGATCGACGGGCTGCAGATGCTGCTCGGCCAGGCGCGCATCGCTTTCCGCCTGCTGTTCGACGCGGAGCCGCCCTCCGATCCCGAGAGCGACGCGGCGCTCCGCCTGCTGCTCACGGCCTGAGCGCGGCGGCGCGTCCGTGAGCATCGTGATTGGCCTCACCGGATCGATCGGCATGGGCAAATCGACCGTGGCGGCGATGATCCGCGAACTCGGTATCCCGATCTTCGATGCCGATGCGGAGGTGCGTCGCCTGCAGGGGCCCGGCGGCGCCCTGCTCCCCGCGATCGAGGCGCTCTTTCCCGGCACGACGCATGCGGGCGGCCTCGATCGCGAGAAACTGGGGCAGGCGGTGTTCGGGGATCGCGCGGCGCTGGAGCGGCTGGAGCATGTGATCCACCCCGCCGTGGAGCGTTCGCGTCGCGCCTTTGTCCGCCGCTATCGGGCGCGCCGAGTCGTCGTGCTCGATATCCCTTTGCTGTTCGAAAAAGGCGGCTGGCGTCGGGTGGATGCGATCGTCGTGGTGTCGGCGGCGGCGTGGCAACAGCGCAAGCGGGTGCTCGCCCGGCCGGGCATGACGGCGGCGAAACTGGCCCGAATCAGAGCCTTGCAGACGCCCGACGCGGAAAAGAGGCGGCGTGCCGATTTCATCCTCTCCACCGGAGGGACGCAGGAGCGCACGGGTCGCGATCTGCGCCGCATCCTCGCTTGCGTGGGCGCGCGCGCGGGCCGATAGTATCCGGCCATGCGTGAGATCGTCTTCGATACCGAAACCACGGGCTTCAATCCCGCCGAGGGCCACAAGCTCGTCGAGATCGGTTGCATCGAGATGATCAACCGGGTCGAAACCGGACGCGATTTCCATCGCTATATCAATCCGCTGCGCTCGATGCCGGCCGAGGCGGAAGCCGTTCACGGCCTGTCCGAGAATTTCCTGTCGGATAAGCCCCTGTTCGGGGACGTCGCCGCCGATCTGCTGGAATTCATCGGCGATGCCCCGCTCGTCGCGCACAATGCGAATTTCGATTTCACCTTCCTGAACTGGGAGCTGCAGGCCTGCGGGCTGGAGCCCATCAGCCTGACGCGGATGGTGGATACGCTTGCCATCGCGCGCACGCGCCACCCCGGCGCCAAGCTCAGTCTCGATGCGCTCTGCAGCCGCTATGGCATCGATCGCAGCCAGCGGATCAAGCATGGCGCGCTGCTCGACGCGCAGCTTCTGTCGCAGGTCTATGTCGAGCTGAAGGGCGGTCGCCAGATCGGCCTGTCGCTTGCCGAATCCAGTGCGGCGCTCGTCGACGACGCGGCCTTTGCGGCCGTCCCGATCGAGCGACTTTTCCGGCCGGCCCGGCCGCATCGCGCAAGCGACGCGGAACTCGCGCGGCACGCCGTATTTGTATCTACCCTGGTCGAACCGTTGTGGAACGAGCTGACCCAGTCAGCTTGACCTCGCGCCCATGCTGGGCTTGAGGCCAGCGCTCCGCAGCGGCGCGGCCCTTGATGAAGGAGAGCATTGATGGACATCCGGGTCTCTGGCCACCAGGTCGACACGGGCGACGCGCTGCGAACCCATGTCGAGGATCGGCTGCAGGGTGTTGCGGACAAATATTTTTCGCGCAGCATCTCGGCGCACGTCACCTTCGGCAATGCCCCTCACAGCGCTTTCTCCTGCGATATCGTCGCCCATGTGATGCAGGGCGTGATCCTGAAGGGCTCGGGCCAGGGCAATGAAGCGCACCCGGCCTTCGATGTGGCGGCCGAGCGGATCGAGACCCAGCTGCGTCGCTACATGCGCCGGCTGAAGAACAAGCATGCGGTAAACGGCGCGGCGGTGGCGCCGGGCGAGATTGCCGATAATGCGGCTTACACCGTCTTCCAGGTGCAGCAGGAGGAAGAGGATGCCGCCGGCGATCATCCCCCGATCGTGGCCGAACTGCGCGTCGACGTGCCCGAGGCGAGCGTGGGCGATGCCGTGATGATGCTTGATCTGCGCAACACGAATGCGCTGCTGTTCAAGAATTCCGGCACCGGCGCCTTCAATATGGTGTATCGCCGCGGCGACGGCACGATCGGGTGGGTCGAGCCGCAGCACGCGGCCTGATTCAGGCCTTTTCACTTCTGGCAAGACGATACCGAGCAGCATGGACGAGTTTGCGGATATCCTGGCGCCCAGTTCCGTTTTTTCGGAGCTGGCCGTTCCGAACAAGAAGGTGCTTTTCCAGCAACTTGCAGCCGCCGCAGGCGATCTGACGGGGATCGATCCCCGTCAGATCGTCAGCCGGCTGACGGAACGCGAGCGTCTGGGGTCGACGGGCTTCGGGGGCGGCATCGCCATTCCCCACGGCAAGATCGAGGGCATTGGCCGTGTGGTCGGTGCCTTCGCCCGGCTCGCCAGCCCGATCGATTTCCAGGCGATCGACGACATGCCCGTCGATCTCGTCTTCCTTTTGCTCTCGCCCCCCGATGCGGGGGTGGAGCATCTGAAGGCTCTGTCCCGCGTCAGCCGGCGCCTGCGCGATGCCGCGTTCGTCGCCAAGCTGCGCGGGGCGGGCTCGCGCGACGCGCTCTACGCTCTGTTCGTCGAGACGGACGCGCGGGACGCGGCCTGACGTGATGGAGGCGCGGGCCGCCGCCGGCCTGCTCGTTTCCGCTCTGGTCCGCCGGATCGAGGAAGAGGGCGGCTCCGCGATGGTGCTGGCGAAGGGGGACGCTACGGCGGGCGCGATCCTGCTGGCGCTCGCCGATCGTGGCGTGGACGGGCCCTTGCTCGAACGCAGCTTCGGCGTGGACGGCTATGCGTGGCGCGAGACGGGCCCCGCAGACCCGGCCGATCGCGCCGACTATCTGAAGAGTCGACGCCGCACCGATCCCGATCTGTGGATCGTCGAGCTGGATCATGCCGAGGCGCGAAGGATCGCGCTGGATCTGTTGGGCTGACCTCGGACCCTTCAAGCGGTGGGCAAGGGTTGGATCCGAATCGCCTTCCCGATGTTCCCGAATCGTTCTAAACAGACGCTATGGCGTCTACGCTCCCCTGTTTCGAAGATGGCCCGCTGGTCGCGGCCGATGTCGCGCGTGGCGTGGCGCGGCTCTTCTTCCGGCAGGATCTGGTCGCGCTCTGCGAGGTGCCGCTCGGCAATGGCCGGCGCGCGGACATCATGGCGCTGGATGCGAAGGGCTGCATCACGATCGTGGAGATCAAGGTCTCGCGCGCGGATCTGCGCGGTGACGGCAAATGGCCGGATTATCTGGACTATTGCGATCGATTCCTGTGGGCGGTCCCTGCCGGCTTCGATCTCTCACCCTTCGAGGAAGCGCATTTCCGCCCGGAGGTTTGCGGGCTGATCGTGGCCGATCGCTATGATGCGGCGATCCTGCGTGAGCCCTCGCATCGCCCGCTCGCCGGTGCCCGCCGCAAGACCGAGACGCTCCGCTTCGCCCGCCGCGCCGCCCAGCGCCTGCTGGGCTCGCTCGATCCGGGGCTGGCCGGGCTGGATTAGGAAATTCATCCTCCCCCGCCAGGGGAGGTGTCAGGCGGAGCCTGACGGAGGGGGCGGAAGCCGGACGGTTGCTGACCTTCCCCTCCGTCGCCTTCGGCGCCGCCTCCTCCTGGTCGGGAGGATGGGTGAGGACCGCTCGATCGAACCCTTCGTTCGTCTTAGCGAACCGGCCCGGCAATCTTCCCGTTCGCGGCCTTGGCGGGCTTGGCCTCGTCCAGCAGCTTCAGCATCGCCGTGCCGCGGCGATCCTCCTTCGCATAATCGCGCGCGCTCTTGCCCGCGATCGTGTCCTGCGCGTCCGGATTGGCGCCGGCCGTGATCAGCTGCCGCCCCACCACCAGATCGCGATTGCGGACCGCGAAGATCAACGGCGTCTCGCCGCTATTGTCGGTTGCGTTCACGTTGGCGCCGGCGGTGATCAGCAGGCGGGTCGCGTCGGCATCGCCGGTCTGGGCCGCCACGAGAAGCGGCGTCATGCCCTGATTGTCCTTGATGTCGGTCGCGGCGCTCCGGCTCAGCAGGAAGCTCAGCCAGGTCGAATCGTGCCCGCGCGTCACAATGTGCAGGGCCGTCTCGCCGGTGCTGGGATCGCGCGCATTCAGCACGGGCGCGCCGGGCTTGTTCAGGAACGGCATCGCCTTGTTGCCGTCGCGCTCCTTCACCGCTTTCAGGAAGGAGAAGCTGTCGGAAAACTGGGCGAGGCTGGGCGCGGCGAGCGCAAGGCCGATCGCACCGGCGGCGATCATGGCAAAGCGGTTGCGAACACCCATATTCTGCTCCTGGAAGGTGGCGGCGCGAGACGTGCGCTTGTCACCGGCCTCCTAGCAAAGCATGATTGAGCACACCATGAACAATCCACGTCTGGTCGCCGCCGCGCTGCTCGCGCTGGCGCTCGGTGCCTGCGGCCCGAAGTCTTCCACGGCGCAGGAAGCCCCGCTGGCGGGCGCCCGGATCGGCGGTCCCTTCACCCTGATCGATCAGGATGGGGCGCCGTTCCCGAGCGAGAAACTGAAGGGGCGCTATGCCATCGTCTATTTCGGCTACACCTTCTGCCCGGACGTCTGCCCCACCGACATGCTCAATCTGGGCAAGGGGCTGAAGGCGTTCGAGGCGCAGGATGCCGCGCGCGCCGCCCGGGTGCAGCCCGTCTTCATCTCGGTCGATCCCGCGCGCGATACGCCGGAGGTGCTGAAACGCTATGTCGCTGCCTTCCATCCGCGTCTGATCGGCCTCACCGGCACGGAGGCGCAGATCGCCGCCGTTGCGAAGGAATATGCCACGACGTACCAGAAACAGGATCCGGCGCCGGGCGCCTCCGGCTATCTGATGCAGCATATGAGCACGGCGATCCTGTTCGGCCCCAAGGGCGAGCCGATCGCTTTGGTCCCGGTCGAGGCAAGCGCGCAGGCCGTGACCGAAACATTGGCGGCGTGGGTGAAATGAGCCGCTTCTGGGAAGAGAAACCGCTCGAGCGGATGAGCCGCACGGAATGGGAATCGCTGTGTGACGGCTGCGGCAAATGCTGCCTCCACAAATTGGAGGATGAGGAGACGGGCGAGGTTTTCGCCACCAACGTCGCCTGCCGCCTGCTCGATCGCAAGAACGCGCAGTGCATGGATTATCCCAACCGGCGCACGCACGTGCCCGATTGCGTGCGGCTGACCCCCGCCAAGCTCCACACGATCGACTGGCTGCCGAAGAGCTGCGCCTATCGCCTCGTCGCGGACGGCAAGCCTCTGCCCGACTGGCACCATCTGATCAGCGGCAGCCGCGAGACGGTGCATGAGGCGGGCGCTTCCACGCGCGGCTGGACCGTGTCCGAGGACGATGCCGGCGAACTCGAATATCATATGATCGATCGTGAGCTCTGAACCCAGCTTCGCCGATCCGCAGGGAGGCAGGCGGGCGCTGGTGGTGCGCCGATCGCCGCGCGCGCGGCGGGTGCGGTTGGTGGTCGATCCGCGCGACGGCGCGGTGAAGCTCACCGTGCCGGCGCGCGCGAACCTCGCGTCGGCCGTGCGCTGGGCGGAGAGCAAGCGCGCCTGGATCGAGGCGACGATCGCCGCTCTGCCGCGCCCCGATCCCCTGGCGGACGGCGCGACGATTCCGTTCGAGGGGCGTGACTATCGCCTGAGCTGGCGCGCGGATGCGCCCCGCCGCGTGACGATCGACGATGATCGGATCGTGGTGGGCGGTCCGGAGGAACTGGCGGTACCCCGCCTGCTGCGCTGGCTGCGCGCCGAGGCGCTGGTGAGGCTGAAGGCCGAGACCGAGCATTATTGCCGTCTCGCGGGCGTCACCCCCGCGCGCGTCGGCATCGGCGATGCCAAGACGCGCTGGGGCAGTTGCACGGCCTCAGGCGATATCCGCTACAATTGGCGCCTGATCCTGGCCCCGCCCGAGGTGCGCCGCGCGACCGTCGCGCACGAAGTGGGGCACCGGCTGCACATGAATCACAGCCCCGCCTTCCACGCCGCCGTCGCGCGCCTCTACGGCCGGGATCCCGCGCCCGAGCGTGCGTGGCTCCGCGCGAATGGCAGCCGGCTGCACAGTTTCGGCCGGGGCTAAGCGCGACGGTACTCCTGCGAAAGCAGGAGCCCAGAGTTTCAAAACGCAGCGCTCGCCGCCCTGGGCTCCTGCTTTCGCAGGAGCACGAAGAGGCCGACGCGCTACTCTTCTCAGCGCGGCGGCGTGGCCGGCTGCGTCGGATTGGGCTTGCGCTGGTCGCGCAGCACATTGTCCAGCCAGCGCTGGTCCAGCTGCGGTTCCTGCGAGTCCGCACGCGGCGGGGTCGCCGGGGCGGGGGGCGCATCGGGCAGAGTCGGAGCGTTGCCGGGAGCGGGCGCCGGCTGCAGCTCGGGCACGTCGCCCGTCACTTCGTCACCGCCGGTTGCGGGCGGCGCGGCATCGCCGCCGAAGCCCTGGTCGGGATTGCCGAAATAGGCTTCGTCGTCCGGCTCCAGCTGCCATTCGGGCAAGGTCACGTCGGTATCGAACTTCTCGGCCGGGCGGCTCTGCAGCGCCACGCGCATGAACGACGCGAAGGCCTGCGCCGGATTGCGGCCGCCCTGCAGGCCGGGGATCGGCTTCGCATCGTCGCGGCCCATCCACACGCCGGTGGTCAGCCCGCTGGAGAAGCCGAGGAACCAGCCGTCCTTGTTCGAATTGGTCGTGCCCGTCTTGCCCGCCACCGGCCGGCCGATCTGCGCGGCGCGCGCGGTGCCGACATTGACGGCGGTCTGCAGCAGATCGGTCATCTCGGCGGCGACGAACGGCGCGACCAGCACGCGCGGCTGGCTCTGCTCGCGCTGGTAGATCACGGTGCCGTCGGTGGTCGTTACCTTGAGGATGCCGTAAGGTGCCACCGCCGTGCCGTTGGCCGAGATGGCGGCGAAGGCGCGCGTCATGTCGATCAGGCGCACGTCGGACGTGCCCAGCACCATCGAGGGATGCGTGTTGATCGGCGTCGAGATGCCGAAGCGCTTGGCCATGTCCGCCACGCTGTCGAAGCCCACCTGCTGGCCGATCTTCGCCGCGACCGTGTTGATCGAGAAAGCGAAGGCGGTGCGGATGTCGATATCGCCCAGGAAGCGCCGGCTGCTGTTGCGCGGGCTCCAGTTATCGATCGTGATCGGTTCGTCCGTCACCGGATCGCCCGGCTTCACGCCCGCCTCCAGCGCGGAGAGATAGACGAACAGCTTGAAGGCCGATCCCGGCTGCCGCTCCGCCTGCGTCGCGCGATTGTAGATGGAGGAGACATAATCGGTGCCGCCCACCATCGCGCGCACGGCGCCGTCATTCTCCATCGAGACGAGCGCGCCCTGCAGGCCTTCCGGCGTATTCTGGCGGATCGCCGCATCGGCCGCGTCCTGCATCTTGCGGTCGAGCGTGGTCCACACGTCCAGCGGCGCGCTCTGCTCGTCCACCAGAGTGTCGAGCTGGGCCAGCGCCCAGTCGGTGAAATAGCGCACGCTGTTCTGCTTGGGCTCGGGCGCGAAGGTCACGGCCTTGAGGTCGACGCCGGCCGCCTGTGCGGGCGTCAGCGTGCCCGCATCCACCATCACGTCCAGCACGACGGAGGCGCGGTCGCGCGCGGCCTGCGCGTCGGCGGAGGGCGAATAATGGGACGGCGCCTTCACCAGACCCGCGATGATCGCGGATTCGGCCAGCGTCAGATGATCACCGGGATGGCCGAAGAATTTGCGGGCGGCCGCGTCGATGCCGTACGCGCCACCGCCGAAATAGACGCGGTTGAGATACAGCTCCAGGATCTGCGCCTTGGAGAATTTGCGCTCCATCGCCAGCGCCAGGATCGCCTCGCGGATCTTGCGGGCATAGCTGTAATTGCTGGAGAGGAAGATGTTACGCGCCAGCTGCTGCGTGATCGTCGATCCGCCCTGCAGGCGACGGCCCTCGTCGTGCAGGCGCTTGGCCACATAGAACATGCGCGCGATGCCGATCGGATCGATGCCGGGATGGCTGTAGTAGCGCCGGTCCTCCACCGCCACGATCGCGTCCTGCATCACCTTGGGGATGCGGTCGTGCGGCAGCCAGTCGCCATAGCTCGGCCCCAGCGCCAGCAGCAGCGATCCGTCCGCGGCGTGGACGCGCACGGTCTGCCCGTTGGGCTTCTGCATCATGTCGTTGAAGGACGGGAGCGAGGCCATCGTCACCATCACCGCCACGACGAGCGCGGCGATGCCGGCGAGCGCGCCGAACAGGATGGTTCGAAGGGCGATCCTGGCGATGCGGCGCATGCCGCCCGAGGGTTTGGATTTGGCGGAGGGCATAAGGCTGTAGCGCGATTACCGCCTCGCGCGTCCGCTCACAAGGCGATCCCGATGGATTGCCGCGCGGCGAGCCCGATTCAACCCTTATCCGTGCCGTTTTGCGGCTGGAAATGCAGCGAAGCCGAATTGATGCAGAAGCGCAGGCCCTCGGGGCCCGGTCCATCCGGGAATACATGGCCCAGATGACCCCCGCAGGCGGCGCAGCGCACCTCGGTGCGGATCATGCCGTGCCCCATGTCCCTATGCTCGGTCACGGACTGCTTCTCGGAGGGCTTGGTGAAGCTGGGCCAGCCGGAGCCGGACTCATATTTGTCGCCGCTCGCGAAGAGCGGCGCCCCGCAGCCGGCGCAGACATAGGCGCCCGTTTCGTGATGGTCCCAGTAACGGCCGGTGAAGGCCCGCTCGGTGCCGGCCTCGCGCAGCACATGATATTGCTCGGGGCTGAGCCGCTCGCGCCATTCGGCGTCAGGCAGATCGATCTTCTCCATCAGGCGAATGTGGGTGGCGCCGGGGCACGGATCAATGGCCGATCCGGGTGAGCCGGGCAGCGTGGCGCGCGAGGCCGGGCAGGAGGCGCAGGCAAGCGACGGCGAGGGCGGCGGGGACGGGCGATTCCGCGATATGCCGGATCGTCTCGGCATGGCGCAGCGGCCGGTCCGCGCGCCCCGCGAAATCGGTCGTGAAGCGGGTGGCATCGTCGCCGGAGAGGATCGCCTCGGCCGCCGCACGCCCACTCGCCAGCGCGATGGCGATGCCGTCGCCCGCCAGCGAGGCGATCACCGCCGCCTGATCGCCCACGCGGTAGAGACCCGGTTTGCTGGCCCGCGCGCGCCAGCCATAGGGCACGGCCGCGATCGCGTCCCAGCGCGTGGCGGCGGCGCCGAGCGCGGCGATGGCGGGCGCCTCCCGCGCGAGGGCCGCGATCAGCGCGTCCGGCCTGCCTCCCGCCTCGCGAAAGCGTTCAGGCCGCACCGACAGGCACAGATTGGCGCGCCCGTCCTCCTGCAGCAAAAGCCCGGCATAGCCGTCGCGGAACAGGTGCAGCTCGATCCGTCCCACCAGATCGGGCGGCGCCGGGATGGTGGCGCGCAGGCCGATCGATCCAGCGGGGGCATCGCGCGCCACTCCGCGCACCGCATGCTTGCCGGTCGCGAGGATCAGCCGTTCACCTGTGACGCGCTCGCCATCGGCCAGCTCGGCTTCCGTGCCGGCAACCCGCTTGACCGCTGTGCCCCGGAGCAGGGAGACGCCTTCCACTTCGGCCAGTGCCAGCATCGCCTCATCGAGGCGGACGCGGGACAGGCCCGCCGCCGGCCCCGGCAGGCGCGCTTCGGCCGTGCGGCGCCCTGCGAACAGCTTCACATGCGTGATCGGTACGGCGCCCAAAGCCACCGTATCGATGCCGAGCGCGCGCAGGGCTGCCAGCGCGTCCCAGCCGAGGAAGCCGCCGCAGACGATCCCGCCTGGCCGCTCGCGCCGCTCGATCAGCAACGCGTCCCGCCCCGCCCGCGCGAGCAGGATGGCGGCGGCGGCCCCGGCGGGCCCGCCGCCGACGATCAGCGTATCCGTTCGACGCACAGGCGAAAGGCGAAGCGGCGAACGACGCGGGCAGCGCGCACATCGCCCCCGGCCGCCTCCAGATAGGGCTGCCATTCGGGCGCGCGAAAGCTGCGCGCGATCGAGAGCGTGCCGTCCTCGCGCACGATCCTGTGCCAGCGCATCAGCCGCGTCAGCCAGGGATAGGTGGTGTAGGCAAAGGCGCTGCGCCGCAGATCGTTGATCATCCAGCCGACCGCCGCCTCCCGCTCCATGAAGCGCAGGAAGGCGATCAGCTGTTCGTCGCTCATGTGATGCGCGACGAGGCTGGAGACGACGATGTCGATGCCGCCGCCTGCGAGATCGGCATAATCGCCGGTGCGGAAATCGATGCCCATCGTGGGCGGCGTCGCGGCCTTCGCCACGCGCTCTGATCGCGGGTTCAGGTCCACGCCGATCAGCTCCGCCTCGATCCCGCGCGCCTGCGCCCAGCGGGCTATGGCGCGCAGCATATCCCCATGGCCGTAGCCCACGTCCAGCAGCCGGAAGCGCATCCTGCCCCGCAGCGCCCGCGCCAGAAAGGCGAGCGTGGGGTGCGCCGCGAACAGCAGGCGGTTCACCTTGGCCAGATCGCCCAGCAGCGCCGCATAGGTTTCGAAATCGAGATCGGCCGCATCCATCTGCTCCTCCTCGCGGGAGCGGATGGCGAGCCGGCTCATCGGGCGATGCGGAAGCCGAAGCCCTCCGCCGCCATGCCCGGCCCGAAGGCCAGGGCCACGCCATTGTCCGCGCGCGTGTCGCCCCGGATCAGGCGATCGAGCACGAACAGCAGGGTCGCGGATGACATATTGCCCTTCTCGGCCAATACCGTGCGCGATGCCGCCAGCGCATCGTCCGGCAGGGAAAGCGCGCGCTCCACCGCATCCAGCACCGATCGCCCGCCGGCGTGGACCGCCCACATGTCGACCGGCGCGTCGCCCACGCTCGCCGCCCGGATCATGGGATCGGCCAGCGCCTCCGCGATCCGGCCCGGCACCGCGCCGTCCAGCGTCATCACGAAGCCGGTATCGCCTATATCCCAGCGGATCAGATCGGCGCTGTCGGGCAAAGCGGCGGAGAAGGTGCGGGTGATCGCCAGCCCCTCGGGCTCCGCGCTCACGATCGCGGCGGCGGCGCCGTCGCCGAACTGCAGCATCGCCAGCAAGGGCTCGATCGTCACGTCATGCTGCAGATGGAGCGTGCACAATTCGACGGTGACGACGAGGACTTTTGCTGCGGGTTCGGAGCGCACGATATGGTGCGCGGTCCGCAGCGCCGCGACGGCCGCATAGCAGCCCATGAATCCCACCAAAGTCCGCTCGATCGAGGGTGGAAGGCCCAGCCGCGCGGCGATGATCTGGTCGATGCCGGGGGCGGTGAAGCCGGTGCAGCTCGCCACCACCAGATGCGTGACGCCCTCGATCGGGCCGAGTGCCGCGATCGCCTCCAGCGCGAGCCTCGGCGCCTCCTCGGCATAGATGGCCATGCGCCGCGCGGTGGTGGGGGAGGCGCCATGATAGAAGCCGCCGGGGTCGATCTGGCGCGCGCCGGGCTCGGGCGCCAGCACCGACCAGCGATTCACGATCCCCGATCGATCCGCCATGCGCTTGAAAAGCGTCGCGGTGCGGCGATCCTCGATGCGGCTTCTGGCCCATTCCACGAACAGGCCGTGGACCTCGTTGGGCGGGGTGGCGGTTCCGACGCGGTTGATATGCGCGATCACCGCCTTTTGTTACTTGAGTGTTTCTGAACCGAGCGTGATGGCCATCATGAATCTGTGGCTCGATCCCGCCGGCAGCTTCAGGATGCCGGGCTTGTCGCGCAGTTCGCCGGCATAGCCCTGCGGATCGGCGAAGCCCGCCCACGGCTCGATGCAGAGATAGGGCGCGCCCGGCTTCTGCCAGATGCCCAGCTCCGGCATGTCAGGAAAATCCACCTGCAGCCCGCGCGTGTCCGGCGCACCGAAGATCAGCGATCGGCTGGCGAGGCGATCGAAGATGATCGCATCGTCCTCGAACAGGTTGGCATCGGGCGCGAGCGTGTCGCCCGCCACCGGCGTCGGTTCGGGTGCGGGGCGCATCAGCCCGGCGCCGTCGATGCGGCGGATCGGCGCGGGCTCGGGTGCCGCGAAGATCACGCGATGCGCGTCCTTCGCGCCGCCATAGGGCAGGGGCCAGCGCAGGGCCGGGTGGAAGCCGAAGCTCGCGGGCAGATCGCGCGTACCGATATTGTCGAGCGTCGCGATCATCGAGAGCGTCGCGCCCTCGATCGTGAAGCGCAGGTCGAGCCGGAAAGCGAAGGGATAGACGGCGCGGGTCGCCTCGCTGTCCTCCAGCCGGAACGTGGCGCAGCTCTCCGTCCGCTCCACCAGCTCCCACTCGGTCTTGCGGGCGAAACCGTGCTTGGCGAGCGTGTAGGCCGTGCCGTCGACATGGATCGTGTCGTTCGCCACCGCGCCCACGATCGGGAACAGCACTGGTGCGCGGCCCGTCCACCAGGCCGGATCGCCATCCCACAGGAGATCGCGCCCGGCTTCGTCGCGTAGGGCATGCAGTTCGGCGCCGAGCGTGGAGATTTCGGCGGAAAGCCGGTCGGATCGGATCGAGACGATGTCGGTCATGGCCTGCTCAATCCCTCACCGCACTATTTCGATCCACAGCACCTTCGCCATCGCGACCCCGGCTCAAGGCCGGGGTCGCGATGACGTCAAACGCATGTCAGCCGGACGTCACACGTCCAGATTGGCGACCGACAGCGCATTGTCCTGAATGAATTCGCGGCGTGGCTCCACCACGTCGCCCATCAGGCGCGTGAAGATCTCGTCGGCCACGTCGGCCTGCGCGATCTCCACCTTCAGCATCGAGCGGTTGGCCGGATCCAGCGTGGTTTCCCACAGCTGCTCGGCATTCATCTCGCCGAGGCCCTTGTAGCGGGCGATGGCGAGGCCCTTGCGGCCCGAGGCGAGGATCGCCTCCAGCAGCTCGGACGGACGCGTGATGCGCTTGCCCTTGGCGGGCTCGGGCGCCGCATCCTCGTCGGCTTCGTCACGGCTCTCGGCCTGCTTGATCGAGACGAGCCGTGCCTCGCCGGAATAGCTCGTGGCCTGCTCGGCGATCAGCGCATGGAGGCGGCGCGCCTCGGTCGAAACCACGAAGCCCGCATCCACCACATGATGGTCGGTCACGCCGCGCCACAGGCGCTTGGCGTGATAGCCGCCCTCGCCGGTCGCCTCGACCGTCCAGCGTGCCTCGGGATCGGCGCGATTGAGCCACTCGCCCGCCGTCACCGCCACGCGGGCCCGATCGCCGATCTCGGGATCGAGCGCGCCGGCCAGCGCCATCGCCTCGATCATCCCATGATCGTAGCGGCGCGGCACATAGGCCATCAGGCGCGACACGCGCTGCGCATGATCGATCAGCGTCCGCAGATCGAGCCCGGTGCGCGTGCCCTCGCTCGTTTCCAGCGCATTGGAGCCGAGGCCCGCTTCGACAAGGTAATTGTCCAGCGCCGGACCGTCCTTCAGATAGACTTCGGAGCGGCCCTTCGCGACCTTGTAGAGCGGCGGCTGGGCGATGAAGAGGTGCCCGCGCTCGATGATCTCCGGCATGTGCCTGTAGAAGAAGGTCAGCAGCAACGTGCGGATGTGCGCGCCGTCCACGTCGGCGTCCGTCATAATGACGATCTTGTGGTAGCGCAGCTTCTCGATGTTGAAATCGTCGCGGCCGATGCCGGTGCCCATCGCTTGGATGAGCGTGCCGACTTCCTTGGACGACAGCATCTTGTCGAAGCGCGCGCGCTCCACGTTCAGGATTTTGCCCTTCAGCGGCAGGATCGCCTGCGTGTTGCGATCGCGGCCCTGCTTGGCGGAGCCGCCGGCCGAGTCACCCTCGACCAGGAAGAGCTCGCTCTTGGCGGGATCACGCTCCTGGCAGTCGGCCAGCTTGCCGGGCAGGGAGGCGATGTCCATCACGCCCTTGCGCCGGGTCAGCTCGCGCGCCTTCTTGGCGGCTTCGCGCGCAGCGGCGGCGTCGATGATCTTCTGGACGATCGCCTTGGCGTGGTTGGGATTCTCCTCCAGCCATTCGGCGAGCTTGTCCGCGATCAGGCTTTCCAGCGGCGCGCGCACCTCGGACGAGACGAGCTTGTCCTTGGTCTGGCTGCTGAACTTGGGATCGGGCAGCTTGACCGAGACGATCGCGGTGAGGCCCTCGCGCATGTCGTCGCCGGTGAGGGTCACCTTCTCCTTCTTCAGCGCGCCGGACTTTTCCGCATAATTGTTCAGCGTGCGCGTCAGCGCGGCGCGGAAGGCGGCCAGATGCGTGCCGCCGTCGCGCTGCGGGATGTTGTTCGTGAACGGAAGGACATTCTCGTAATAGCTGTCATTCCATTCCAGCGCGACGTCGATGCCCACATCGTCGCGCTGGCCGGTCACCGCGATCGGATCCGGGAACAGCGGCGATTTGGCACGGTCGAGATATTTCACGAAAGCCGCGATGCCGCCCTCGTAATACAGCTCATGCTCCACCTTCTCGGCATGGCGCGCATCGACCAGGAAGATGCGCACGCCCGAATTGAGGAAGGCCAGCTCGCGATAGCGATGCTCGAGCTTCTCGAAATCGAATTCGGTGATCTTGAACGTGGCGGGGCTCGGCAGGAAGGTCACCTTGGTGCCCTTCTTGCCCTCGGGTGCCTTGCCGGTCACCTTGAGCGGCGCCACCGCGTCACCGTGCGCGAAGCGCATCTCGTGCTGCTCGCCGTCGCGCCAGATCGTCAGGTCCAGATATTCGCTGAGCGCGTTCACCACCGACACGCCCACGCCGTGCAGGCCGCCCGAAACCTTGTAGGCATTGGCGTCGTTCGTATTGTCGAACTTACCGCCGGCATGCAGCTGGGTCATGATGACCTCGGCGGCGGAGACGCCCTCCTCGGCATGGATGCCCGTCGGAATGCCGCGGCCATTGTCCTCGACCGAAACAGAGCCTTCGGGATTCAGCGTGATGACGATCCGGTCGCAATGGCCCGCCAGCGCTTCGTCGATCGCGTTGTCGGAGACTTCGAACACCATATGGTGGAGGCCGGAGCCGTCGTCCGTATCGCCGATATACATGCCAGGCCGCTTGCGGACCGCATCGAGGCCCTTGAGCACCTTGATCGAGGAGGCGCCATAATCTTCGCTGGCGCTGTTGGTGGAGCCGCTGGTTTCGGGGGTATCTGCCATACCGAGCATATAGGGATTCGGGCGGCGTAACCCAAGCGAAATGGGAAGGCGCGGTGTGGCCGGAAAACCCCACAAACACGATGCCCCGCGCCGCAAGGGGGGAGCGACGCGGGGCGGGGGGATACAAGCTACGCTTACGAGTGCTTATTCTGTTATCGTTGAAGAGGGGCACCCTCTCTCCAGATCGCCCAACTCTCGATCCGCGGCCTGGTTCCCGATTGGCGGCCATTTCTGCGCCGAAATCGATCCGGGCTTGCGCGCCGGGCGATCCGCATTCCATCATGACCGCTGCGGGCGCCCGTCGCCCGGTCAATGGGGGACAGGCATGAAGAAGCGACTTTTGGGATCGGCCGGTGTGTCGCTGCTGGCCACGTCGCTCGCCGCGCAGACCGCGCCGCTCACGCCGGAGCAGCAGAGCTTCCGCGCGCTCTATCAGGAGATGGTGGAGACGGACACGTCGATCACCACCGGCAGCTGCACGTTGCTGGCCGACAAGATCGAGGCGCATCTGAAGGAGGCGGGCTACACGCCGGACCAGATCACGCGCTTCGCCATTCCCGAGAAGCCGAAAGAGGGCGGCCTCGTTCTCGTCTATCCCGGCACCTCGAAGACGCTGAAGCCGATGCTGCTGCTCGGCCATCTCGACGTCGTCGTCGCCAAGCGCGAGGACTGGACGCGCGATCCGTACAAACTGATCGAGGAAAACGGCTATTTCTACGGCCGTGGTACCTCGGACATGAAGGCGATGGACGCCGCCTGGGTCGATATGATGATCCGCTTCAAGAGGAGCGGGTACAAGCCCAAGCGCACGATCAAGATGGCGCTCACCTGCGGCGAGGAAACGACCGGCGCGTTCGACGGCGCCGAGTGGCTCGCCAAGAACAAGCCCGATCTGATCGCGGCCGAATTCGCGCTCAACGAGGGCGGCGGCGGGCGCACGGATGGCCACGGCAAGGTCGTGCTGATGACGATGCATGTCGGCGAGAAGGCCGTGCAGAATTATCGGATCGAGACGACCAATCCCGGCGGCCACAGCTCGGTGCCCGTGCCGGACAATGCGATCTACGAATTGGCCGATGCGCTGAAGAAGGTCGCGGCGTATGAATTCCCGGTCCAGCTGTCGGATACGACGCGCAGCTATTTCGCGCGCGTCGGCAAGACGCAGCCGGGCGAGCTGGGCGCGGCGATGGTCGCCATCTCCAAGGATCCGACCGACAAGGCCGCGCTCGCGATCCTCGACAAGGACCGCTCCTATCATTCGATGCTGCGGACGACCTGCGTGGCGACGTTGCTCGACGGCGGCCATGCCAACAACGCGCTGCCGCAGCGTGCGGGCGCCAACATCAATTGCCGGATCTTCCCCGGCAACAGCGTGGAAGCGACGCAGGCGGCGCTGGCCAAAGCGATCGACGATCCGAAGGTGACGGTCACGCTGGTGCAGCCGATCCGTCCGCCGGCGGTGCCGCCGCCGCTGGATCCCAAGATCTTCGGCCCGGCCGAGAAGCTCGTCGCCAAATATTATCCGGGCGTGCCCTTCGTCCCCGCCATGTCGACCGGCGGCACGGACGGCATCTTCCTCGAAGGGATCGGCATCCCGGTCTATGGTCCGCCCGGCGGCTATGGCGATCCGGACGGAAACGGCGCGCACGGCCTGAACGAGCGGCGCTCGGTCGCGTCCGTCTATGGCGGGCGCGATTTCCTGACCGATCTGGTCAAGACCTACGCGGAAGGGCCGAAATAAGGGGAGGCCCCGCCCCAGGCCGGGCGATCGGTACTCCGGCGAAAGCCGGAGTCCAGGGCTTCAGACGCAGCGCGAGATGCCCTCGGCTCCTGCTTTCTCAGGAGCTCGTTGCGTCCCCGCCAGCCTGATCGATCGACCCTATCGAGGCTCGCCGTTGAGGGCGGCTCCTACGGCCAGCCAATACATGGCGTCCTCGATCCGGGCGCAATCGAGGGCCCAGGCGACGCGGCGTTCGATGGCGCCGCCGGCCTCTCCGTCGAAGAGGTCCCACACCATATTGGCGCCTTCCAGCACATGCTCGTCGATACGGTCCATTGCCATTCCCGGCCTGGAGTGACGTCGGGCAATAAGAGCTACTGCACAGGTCAATGCGTTAGGCCCGGTTCAGTTCCTAACACTTCGATCGGGCCGATCCGGCTTTTTCTCGGGAATCTGGGCTTTTCTAAGGCTTATTGGCCCAGATCGATCGATGTTGCCGCTGCGGGGAGAGGGCCGAAGGCCGCCATGTCGGTGCCCGTCATCCATACCTGCCCGCCCGCATCGGTGAGCCGATCGAGCAAAGCGGCGCGCCGCAGCGGATCCAGATGCGCCGCTACCTCGTCGAGCAGCAGGATCGGCCGCGCGCGGCGATCCGCCGCCACCAGATCGGCATGGGCAAGGACGATGCCGAGCAGCAGCGCCTTCTGCTCGCCCGTGGAGCAGAGCGCGGCGGGCTGCGCCTTGCCGAGATGCGTGACGGCCAGATCGGTGCGATGCGGCCCCGCCAGCGTGCGCCCGGCGGCGGCATCGCGTCCCCGGCCCGCGCGGAGTTCGTGGGCGAGGGCGGTCTGGCCATCCTCCGGCGCAGGTGCCCAGCCATCCAGGGCAAGTCCGGCCCGCGCGAACGGTCCTTCGGCCTGCGCCGTCAGCCGTTCGCCCAATCTCTCCACCGTGCCGATGCGCGCGGCGGCGATCGCGCTGCCATGTTCGGCCATGCCGGCCTCCAGCGCGGCGAGCCAGCCGGGATCGGCGCCGTCGGGTTCGGCCAGCAGCTTGTTGCGCGCGCGCATCGCCGCTTCGTAGCGGCTGGCGTGGGTCGCATGGCCCGGCTCTCGCGCCAGCACCAGCCGGTCGAGAAAGCGCCGCCGCGCGCTCGCCCCTTCCACGAACAGCCGGTCCATCGCCGGCGTCACCCACAGGATCGCCAGATAATCGCCCAGCGCCGTGGCGCTGCCGCTCGCGCCGTTGATGCGCACCTGCCGCCGCTCGGGCGCGGCCGCCAGCGTACCCGTGCCCAGTTCCTGCTCGTCGATCGTGCGCGCGCTGATCGCGAAGCCGCCCGGACCGTCGCTGCGCGCCATTTCGGACAAGGTCGCCCCGCGCAGCCCGCGCCCTGGCGCCAGCAGCGAGACGGCCTCGAGGATATTGGTCTTGCCCGAACCGTTCAGCCCCGTGAGCAGCACGAGACCCGGCCCCGGCGCGATCGTCAGCGCCGCATGATTGCGGAGGTCGGTCAACGCGAGACGGGCGAGCGCGGTCATCGCCTCACCCTTTGCACCACTGCATCACTATCGCGATAGGCCGCCCCGCAATGGCCCGGCCCGCAGGGCCCATCACCTTTTCTTCTCCGTGTCTCTGCGCCTCTGCGCGAATCCATTTTTCTTTTTCACGCAGAGACGCGGAGACGCAGAGAGAGAAGAAGAACGATCCCGCTTTCGCGGAAGGGAATCAGAGCCCCTTGAGCCAAGCCTTCAGCGCGGGCCCGATATCCTCGCGCTCCAGCGCGAGCGCGACATTGGCCTGGATGAAGCCCAGTTTCTCGCCGCAATCGTGGCGCGTGCCGTCGAAGGTCTGGGCGTGGAAAGGCTGCACGCCGATCAGTTCGGCCATCGCGTCGGTCAGCTGGATCTCACCGCCCGCACCCTTCTTGCCCGCATCGAGGATGTCGAGCACTTCGGGCTGCAGGATATAGCGGCCGACCACGGCGAGGTTCGACGGCGAGGTGCCCTGCTTGGGCTTCTCCACCATCCCCTTGATCTCGGTCACGGCGCCTTCGCCCGCGCCCGGCGTGATCACGCCATAGCGATGCGTATGCTCGGCCGGCACCTCGACCACGGAGATGACGTTGCCGCCCTTCGCGTCATAGGTTTCGCGCATCTGCTTCAGGCAGGGATTGGCCGGATTCCACAGAAGCTCGTCGGGCAGCAGCACGGCGAAGGGCTCGTTGCCGATCAGCCCCTTGGCGCACCACACGGCATGGCCGAGGCCCGACATTTCCTGCTGGCGCACGAACGCCGCCTGGCCGGGCTTCAGCCGGGTGGGCTTCAGCAGTTCGATGATCTCGGTCTTCTGCTTGGCGTGCAGATCGGCCTCGATCTCGAACGCGCGATCGAAATAATCCTCGATCGCGTGCTTGGATCGGCCGGTGACGAAAATCAGCTGGTCGAAGCCCGCCGCCAATGCCTCGTCCACCGCATATTGGATCAGCGGCCGATCGACGACGGGAAGCAGTTCCTTGGGAACGGCCTTGGTGGCGGGGAGGAAGCGCGTGCCGAAACCGGCGACAGGAAAAATAGCCTTACGGACGGGCTTCACACTCATGCAACTGTCTCCTTCTCGAGCCACGCGGGCAGGGAATCGGCGGAAATCAGTGATTCGATTGTCTGGCGGGGCCGCACTATCGCCCATTCGTGACGGGAAACCATCACCTCCGGCGTTAACCCACGCGAATTATACGTGCTGGCCATCGTCGCGCCGTATGCGCCGGCCGTCATGAAGGCGACGAGATCGCCGTCCTTCACCTCGTCCATCGTGCGGCGCTTGGCGAAAGTGTCGCCGCTCTCGCAGATCGGGCCCACCACCGTCGCCGTGAACTGCGCGCCCGTGGGCGTCACCGCGCGGATGGCGTGATAGGCCTCGTACAGGCTGGGGCGGATCAGGTCGTTCATCGCCGCGTCCACGATCAGGAAGGGCTGCGTCTCGCCCTGCTTCACGCGGATCACGCGCGTCAGCAGAACGCCCGCATTGCCCACGATCACGCGGCCCGGCTCGAACAGCAGGCGAACGTTCCAGCCGGCCGTCACCTCGCGCACCATCGCGCCATATTCGGCGGGGCTCGGCGGCACCGGCTTGGCGGGATCGTAGGGCACGCCCAGCCCGCCGCCCAGATCGGCGGTGGCGATGGAATGGCCCGCCGCGCGCAATTCCGCGATCAGCGCGCCGACCCGGCTGAAGGCGGCACGGCTGGGGCCGAGATCGGTCAGCTGGCTGCCGATATGCACGGCCACGCCCTGCACCGTCAGGCCGGGCAAGATCGCCGCGCGCGCATAGGCGGCCATGGCTCGGCTGATCGGTACGCCGAACTTGTCCTCGGATCCGCCGGTGGAGATCTTGGCGTGCGTGCCCGCCTCCACATCGGGGTTCACGCGGAAGGCGACGGGCGCGGTGAGGCCCAGCGTCGTCGCCACTTCCGACAGCATCTCCGCCTCGGGCTCCGATTCCAGATTGAACTGGAAGATGCCCTCGCGCAGCGCCAGCGCCATCTCGTCGGCGGTCTTGCCGACGCCGGAGAAGACGATCTTGTTCGCCGGAATGCCCGCCGCCCGCGCGCGCATCAGCTCGCCGCCGGAGACGACATCGGCGCCAAAGCCTGCCGCCGCCAGCGTCGCCAGCACCGCCTTGTTGGGATTGGCCTTCACCGCGAAGGCGATCAGCGGTCCCTCGGGGCCACTCTCAACACCCTCCAGCCCCTCACGGAACACGCGCACGTGCCGCTCGATCGTGGCGGTGGAATAGACATAGGTGGGCGTGCCGACGGCGTCGGCGATCGTGGCCAGCGCCACGTCCTCGGCATGCAGGCTGCCGTCGCGAAGCTCGAAATGGTCCATGGTCAGCGCGGCGGCAGATCGAAATGGTCGTCGGGGCGCACCTGGCTCCGCGTCAGCACCTCGTCGCTGCGCGTGGGGCGCATCTGCGCGGGCGAGGCGAGCAGCTTGGTCGAGTTGGGCTGCGTCGCCGATGTGGCGGGCTTCACCGGCAGAGCGTGGCCGGCGGCCGGCACCAGCGGCTGGCGCTTGCCGCAGCCGGCCAGCGCCAGCGTGGCGAGCAGGAGGAAAGCGGCCGTCTTCATGCGTCTGCCTCCAGCCCCGCCTTGGCCTCCGCCACGCGGGCGCGCACCTGATCCGGCGCGGTGCCGCCGAAGCTCTTGCGCGCGGCGACCGAGGCGTCGACGGTGAGCGCGGCGAATACGCGCGCGTCGATCCGCGCGTCGATCTCCTTCAGCGCCTCCAGCGACAGCGCCGACAGCGCCACGCCCTCCGTCTCGGCCAGCTTCACCGCCCGGCCCGTGATATGATGCGCCTCGCGGAACGGAATGTCCGCCTGCCGCACCAGCCAGTCGGCCAGATCGGTCGCGGTGGAGAAGCCCGCCTCGGCGGCGCCGCGCATGCGATCGGTGCGGAAGGTGGAGCTTTCCACCATCCCGGTCATCGCCGCGATCGAGAGCGCCAGCAGATCGTGCGCCTCGAACACGGGCGGCTTATCGTCCTGCATGTCCTTGGAATAGGCCAGGGGCAGGCCCTTCATCGTCATCGTGAGCGCCACCATGCAGCCCGCGATGCGCCCGCTATGCCCGCGCACGAGTTCGGCCGCATCCGGGTTCCGCTTCTGCGGCATGATCGACGATCCGGTGGAGTAACTGTCGGGCAGCGAGACGAAGCCGTAGGGCTGGCTCGCCCAGATCACGAATTCTTCGGCCAGCCGCGACAGATGCAGCGCGCACTGGGTGGCGGCCATCAGATAATCGAGCGCGAAATCGCGATCGGAGACGCTGTCGAGCGAGTTGCGCGTCGGGCCGTCGAAGCCCAGCGCGCTCGCCGTCGCCGCGCGATCGATCGGGAAACCCGTGCCCGCCAGCGCCGCCGATCCCAGCGGGCAGAGGTTGGCCCGCGCCCGCGCATCGGCGAAGCGGCTACGATCCCGGCCGATCATCTCATAATAGGCCATCAGATGGTGGCCCAGCGTGACCGGCTGCGCCACCTGCAGATGCGTGAAGCCCGGCATCACGCTGGCGGCATGTTCCCCGGCGCGCGTCACCAGCGCCACCTGCAGGCTCTTCAGGCCCGCCTCCACCGCGTCGATCGCGTCGCGCACCCACAGCTTGAAGTCGGTCGCCACCTGATCGTTGCGGCTGCGGGCGGTGTGCAGGCGGCCGGCTGCCGGGCCGATCAGTTCGGCCAGGCGGCTCTCCGCCGTCATGTGGATGTCTTCGCGGTCCAGATCCTCGGGCACGCCGTTCGCCGCATATTCCTCGGCGATGGTCGCGAGGCCGCCGTCGATCGCGGCCATGTCGTCGGCCGCGACGATGCCCTGCGCGCCCAGCATCGCCACATGCGCGCGGCTGCCGGCAATGTCCTGCTTCCACAATCGCTTGTCGAATGGGATCGAGGCGTTGATTTCGCGCATGATCGCGCTAGGCCCGCCAGCGAACCGTCCTCCCCACATGGCGTTGGAGTCAGACATGCGGCGTGTAGCCCTTCTTCCCGTGATGATGCTGATGGTCGCAACGACCGGCGGCTGCCATAAGCAAGAGGCCGCAGCGCCGCAAGCGACCGCGCCCACCGCCGCCGCTCCGGCCGCCGCGCCGGAGCCGTCGCTGGCCGCGATCACGGACAATCAGGGCAAATATGCGCCCAAGACGAAGTTCGAGGATCTGGCCGACGGATCGGAGAAGACGATCGCCGATTTCAAGGGCAAGCCCTTGCTGGTGAATTTGTGGGCGACGTGGTGCGTCCCCTGCGTGAAGGAGCTCCCCACGCTGGCCAAGCTCTCCACCGCCGAGCCGGACAAGTTGCAGGTGATCGCGATCAGCCAGGATATGCAGGGCGCGAAGGTCGTCACGCCGTTCCTCAAGGACAAGGGCATCGCGATCCACCCCTATCATGATCGCGACAATGCGCTGATGATGGCGCTGAAGGAGGCGTCGCTGCCCGTCTCGATCCTCTACGATGCCGAGGGCAAGGAAGTGTGGCGTATTTCGGGCGATCTCGACTGGACCGGCGCCAAGGCGAAAGAACTGCTCGCGCAGGCCGGCGCCTAATTACTCCCTACGCCACTCCCCGTTTGCCCTGAGCCTGTCGAAGGGCCGTCCTTCTCTTTCTCGTGTGCAGAAAGAAGGGCAGTGCTTCGACAAGCTCAGCACGAACGGGGCAGGGTAGCAGATCGTTCTTGAAATGTTCCGAATGGCCTGACATGATCCGGGGTGGAGGAGCCTCGAATCGTGACCGTCCATCAGCCGGATTTCCCGCCCGGATCGCTCGCCAAACATCGCTATTTCGTCGCCCTGCGCCCGCCAGCCGAGGCGGTGGCGGAGATGGAGCGGATCCAGCGGCGGATCGCGATCGCGGATCGGGTCGCGCCCGCACGGCTGCACATGACGCTCTTCATCACCGAGGATTATGAGAGCGAGCCGTCCGCGCTCGGCGCCCGGATGCACGCCGCGCTGGATCGCGTGCGCGCCGACGCATTCGATCTCGCGCTGGACCGGATCGGCCATCGCGGCGGCAGCCTCGTGCCCGCCTGGGCACCTGCGCTGCGGCGCTTCCAGAAATCCGTGGCAGGGGCGCTGACCGGCGCCGGGATCGCCCCGCGCAAGGAGTGGGCGTTCAACCCGCACGTCACGCTCGGCTACGATGCCTTGCCCGCCTTCGCCGGCCGCCCGATCGATCCGATCGCCTGGCGCGCGCAGGATTTCGTCCTGATCCACAGCCTGCTGCGCCTGACCATGCATCGCACGCTGGGCCGCTGGCAGTTGATCGAGCAGCCGCGCTTGTTGTGAAGGGCTGCTCTTGGGGACGCGGACCTAGCTCCCCTCCCTGGAAGGGAGGGGTTGGGGGTGGGTGGAAGCTCGCGAGACGGCTCGAAGGATCGTGTCGACCACACCCTCGAGATGATCGCGTACCTCGTTGTTCCAGAAGCGCAAAACAGTCCAACCCTGCTGCTCCAGATGAGCGGTCCGAGCGGCATCCTCCTCGGTCCGGCTGGAATGCTGCCCTCCATCAAGCTCGATGGCTATCCGTGCGGACCGGCAGGCGAAATCGACAACATATCGATCGATCGCCAACTGGCGCGTGAAGCGGGGCCTGCTCTCGCGCAAGGCCGACCATAACAGCCGCTCTTCGAACGTTGCCTCGCGTCGGAGGCGCCGCGCATTGTTTGTCGTCTCGGGCGGTATGCACTGCACCCGCCCATCCTATCAGCGGTAGCGCGAGCTTCCACCTACCCCCGACCCCTCCCTTCCAGGGAGGGGAGGAGGAACGTCGGCAACCGGGGCTAAGGTCGTCGAACCTTCTCCCGTCATCCCAGCGAAGGCTAGGATCCATGTCTATCAGCACAAAACTATCTGATCGCCGAAGCAGAGAGAGATGCCAGCCTGCGCTGGCATGACGACGAGTGGACGTGGTGCAGGTAGGGCGCAGCCCCGCGAAAGCGTCAGCGAAGCGTGCCCCTTTTCTCCGCCCCGAACTGCCCAAGCCCCTTGTCCGTCCCGGACAACCGATCCCACAGGCGGAAGTACAGCCCGTAATTGCAGCGATATTGCTCGTGGTGGCGCTGGTGGTGGCTCGCCGTGATCAGCCAGCGGCCCGCCGGCCCCTCCACCAGAGCGCGCGGAAACATCTCCCAACCCATATGATTGGTGACGCCCATCACCGTCATGATCGTCAGCACCACGCCCAGCGCGCCGACATGGATCGGCACGAGGAAGACGAGCGCGGGGATCACGATCGCGCCGGTCAGCGCCTCCCACGGATGAAAGCTCATCGCCGCCCAGGCGGTCGGCGGGCGGCTGGCGTGATGGACCGCATGCATCAGCCGGAACAGGCGCGGCTCGTGCATCGCGCGGTGCGTCCAATAGAACCAGGTATCGTGCGCGAGCAGATAAACGAGCACCGAGACGGGCATCCACCAGAGCGGATAGGCATGCGCATCCTCATAGATCCGCGTCCAGCCGCGCTGCTGCCAGCCCCACGCCACGATCCCGGCCGGCACGCCGTAAATGGCGGCGGAGGCGAGGCTCCAGCCGATCTCGCGCAGGATCTGCGGGCGCTGGCCGGCATAAAGGCCCGGCTGGCGCAGCTTCGTCGCCCAGGCGAAGCCCGCGCTCGCGATCAGATAGCGCACGCCCACGATCAAAGTCATCGCCAGCGCGGACAGAAAGAGGGCGACGATGATCTCCATCGCCGCCCTCCTAGAGCCATTTCCCACCGGGCGAAATGACCTGCCGCGACGATCGGATCAGGCGCGGAGCCCGATCCGGTCGCCGCGTCGTGCGGTTCAGGCGAACGCCGTCACGCGGCGGCGGCGCATCGCCCCGCCGAGCAGGCCGAAGCCCGCCACCATCATCGCCCAGGTGCCGGTTTCGGGCACGGCCGACGCGGTGATCGCGGTCAGGCTCAGATCGTCGATCGCCATGCCGTCATTCGTGCCGGGCGAGATGGTGCTGTCGGTCCAGCGGATGGCGAAGCTGGAGCCCGCGCTGATCGACAGGCCGGAGATGATCGCGGCGATGTCGGTGGAAACGGTGTTGCCGTCCACGGCGCCACTGCCGGTGCCCGGCGAGACGAAATCGAGCGCGTCGAAATTCACCCAGCCCGTCGACGAGAGCGAGGTCGGCGTGCCGACATAATAGCTGAAGTTCAGCGCATCGCCCGAATTGGAGCCACGGCGCCACAGCTCGCCCGTGTAATCGAGCGACAGGCCCGTGATCGTCGCGCCGGTATCGTTGGTGAAGAAGGCGCCGAAATAGATCGGGTTGACGGTGCCGCTGGTGAGGCTGCCGAGCGCGCGATCGCTGCTGCCGGCCGCACCGAAGCTGTAGGCGCCGCCCGCATTGTTGCTGCCGGTGCCGACGATATAGCGGCCGTCGGCGGCGGCGCCGGTGCCGTTCTCGGTGATCTGCCAGCCGGTGGGCAGCGCCGTGTAGCTGCTGGTGCCGGTCGCGGTCAGCGTGTCGAAATTCTGGGTGTAGGGGCTGGTGCCGAGGCTGATGGCGGTCGGCGTGGGGGAGGATCCGGCGGCCAGAGCGGCCGAACCGGCGACGATCGAAAGGGCAGCGGCCACGAACCGGCCGGCCAGCATAATGCTCATGAAAACAATATCCTCGTTTGAAGCGGCTGGTCGCTGCTAGAGGCGTTTCATTGCGGTTCGGCGGCAGGTTAACGACAAATGAACCTTATTTTTCGCGAGGAAGCCCGCTTTCTCGCGTGGTGAGGAAGGGCTAGGGAGAACGCTATGGCGCGACCCGTGGACCTGTTGATCGCCGGCGGCGGGCTGGCGGGGGGATTGCTCGCGCTCGCCATCCGCGCGCGGCGCCCCGGCACGCGCGTGATGCTCGTCGAAAGCGGCGAGCGGATCGGCGGGAATCACATCTGGTCCTTCTTCGGCAGCGATATCGCGCCGGAAGATATGGGGCTGGTCGCGCCGCTCATCTGCCACAGCTGGGAAGGCTATGACGTCGCCTTCCCGCGCTACGCCCGTTCGATCCCGAACGCGTATCACTCGATCGAATCCGAGCGGCTGGACGCCGTCGTCCGCACCGCGCTTCCCCCTGAGGATCTCGTCACCGGCGCGCGCGTGATGGCGGTGGATCGCGGAGGCGTGACGCTGGTGGACGGCAGCCGGATCGAGGCGGAATCCTGCATCGATGCGCGCGGTGCGCGCGATCTCTCCGCGCTGGAGCTGGGCTGGCAGAAGTTCGTCGGGCAGTTGCTCGTGCTGGATCGCCCGCACGGGCTCACCCGGCCGACGATCATGGACGCCACGGTCGATCAGGCGGACGGCTATCGCTTCGTCTATCTGCTGCCCTTCGGCCCCGATCGCCTCTTCGTCGAGGATACCTATTACACCACCGGCGCCGAGCTGGACGTGCCCGCCATCCGCACCCGCATCGCCGATTATGCCGCCGCGCGCGGCTGGAGCGTCCGCGCGGTGGAGCGGGAGGAGGCGGCCGCACTCCCCATCGCCACCGGCGGCAATTTCGAGCTTCTGTGGCGCACCGGCCCGCAATGGATCGGCAAGATCGGCATGGGCGCTGGCCTGTTCCAGCCGATGACCGGCTATTCGCTGCCCGATGCGGTGCGGACGGCCTCTCTGGTGGCGTCGCTGCCCAGTCTGGAAGTGCATGCGCTGCATGAGGCGCTGCGCGTCCACGCCGAAAAGGCATGGAAGGAGCGCGGTTATTATCGCCTGCTCGCACGGATGCTGTTCCGCGCGGCGGCGCCGGCCGATCGCTACAGGATGCTCGAGCGTTTCTATGCGCTCGATGGAAAGCTGATCGCGCGCTTCTATGCCGGCCAGTCGACCGGGCTGGACAAGGCCCGCATCATGTGCGGAAAGCCCCCTGTGCCGCTGGGACGGGCCATGCGCGTGATCTTGGGGGGATGAAGTCTATGGCAGCGCGCACGGCGGCGGTGATCGGCGCCGGATTCGGCGGGCTGGCGCTTGCCATCCGCCTGCAATCGGCGGGGATCGCCACCACGCTGATCGAGGCGCGCGATCGTCCGGGCGGGCGCGCCTATCGCTGGCAGCGCGAGGGCTTCACCTTCGATGCCGGCCCCACCGTGATCACCGATCCGGCCTGCCTGCAGGAATTGTGGGGCCTCTCCGGCCAGTCGATCGATCGCGACGTGACGCTGCAGCCGGTGATGCCTTTCTATCGGCTCAACTGGCCCGACGGCACGAACTTCGATTATTCGAACGACGAGCCCGCTTTGCAGGCCGAGATCGAGCGCATGTGCCCCGGCGATCTGGCGGGCTACCGCCGCTTCCTCGATTATTCGGCGGGCGTCTATCACGAGGGCTATGAGAAGCTCGGCGCGCACGCCTTCCTCGATTTCGCGAGCATGATCAAAGCCGCGCCCGCGCTTGCCCAATATCAGGCGTGGCGCTCGGTCTATTCGATGGTGTCGTCCTTCGTGAAGGACGAGCGGCTGCGGCAGACGCTGTCGTTCCATACGCTTCTGGTCGGCGGCAATCCGATGACGACCAGCTCCATCTACGCGCTGATCCACAAGCTGGAGAAAGCCGGCGGCGTCTGGTTCGCCAAGGGCGGCACCAGCGCGCTGGTGGATGGCATGGTGGCCCTGTTCGAGCGGCTGGGCGGCACGATCCGCGTCGGCGATCCGGTCGAGGAGATCGCGACGCTGGGCGACCGCGTGACCGGCGTCCGCACGAAGAGCGGCTGGAGCGCGAAGTTCGATGCGGTCGCCTCCAATGCCGATCTGATGCACAGCTATCGCGATCTGCTCGGCGGATCGGGGCGCGGGCGGCGTGTGGCCAGGTCGCTGGAGCGCAAGCGCTGGTCGCCTTCGCTCTTCGTCGTCCATTTCGGGATCAAGGGCACGTGGCCGGGCATTCCGCACCACATGATCCTGTTCGGCCCGCGCTATGGCGGCCTGCTTCACGACATTTACGAAACCGGCGTGCTGCCCGCCGATTTCTCGCTCTATCTGCATCACCCGACCGTCACCGATCCGTCGCTGGCGCCGGAGGGCTGCTCGACCTTCTATGCGCTCGCGCCCGTGCCGCATCTCGGCAAGCTGCCGATCGACTGGGAGCAGATGAAGGAGGCCTATGCCGATCGCATCCTGGCGGAAATCGAGCGGCGCCTGATCCCGGACATCCAGGCGCGGATCGTCACGCGCTTCTGCTACACGCCGGAGGATTTCCGGGGCGATCTCGCCGCGCATCTCGGCTCGGCCTTCAGTCTGGAGCCGCTGCTGACCCAGTCCGCCTGGTTTCGCACGCACAATCGCGACGATGCGATCCCGAACCTGTATTTCGTCGGCGCCGGCACGCATCCGGGCGCGGGCATTCCCGGCGTCGTCGGATCGGCCAAGGCCACGGCGCGTCTCATGCTGGAGGATTTGCGGTGAGTGTCAAAGGAGCCGTTCGTGCTGAGCGAAGTCGAAGCACGTGCTGCATAGGTTGCCGCTTGCAGCACGTGCTTCGACTTCGCTCAGCACGAACGGATAGTGATGCTGGAGTAGCAGAAGCATGAAGCGCCTCGCAGTCTATTGCGGTTCGGCCACGCCGGCCGATTCCCGCTATGTCGAGAACGCCGCCGAAGTCGGGCGCACGCTGGCCGAGCGCGGCATCGGCGTCGTCTATGGCGGCGGGCGGCTCGGGCTGATGGGCGCGGTCGCGGACGGCGCGCTGGCGGCGGGCGGAGAGGTGATCGGCGTGATCCCCAAGGCCTTGGTCGATGCCGAGGTCGCGCATCGCGGCCTCACCGAGCTGCACGTCGTCGACACGATGCACCAGCGCAAGAAGGCCTTCACCGATCTGTCGGACGGCTTCGTCACGCTTCCCGGCGGCACCGGCACGATGGACGAATTGTGGGAGGCGATGAGCTGGGCGCAGATCGGCTATCACGCCAAGCCCGTCGGCCTGCTCAACGTGGCCGGCTATTATGATGGCCTGCTCACCTTCGTGCGGACGATGGGCGAGGTGGGGTTCCTGCGGCCCCAGCATCAGGATCTGTTGATCGCGGCGGATACGCTCGACGATCTGCTCGCGCGCATGGCCGCGCACCAACCGATCCGCACCGTGGGCCAGATGAAAGCGGCCGAACTCTGAGCACGGATCGCGCCGCGCTTGTTCGGTTCGCACGCGAGTCGATCGCGCGGGGCTCCAAGTCCTTCGCGATGGCGTCGAAATTGTTCGATCCGCAGACGCGCGATCGGGCGTGGCTGCTCTATGCCTGGTGCCGCGCCTGCGACGATATCGCCGACGGGCAGGATCATGGCCATGGCATGACGCGCCTGTCCGACGGGCCCGAGCGGATCGCACGCATCCGGGCGCTCACCGCCGATGCGCTGGCGGGCAAGGCGACGGGCGAACCCGCCTTCGATGCCCTGGGCCTCGTCGCGGCCGAATGCGGGATTCCGCACTGGCTACCGTTCGACGTGATCGATGGTTTCGCGCTGGATGGCGAGGGCTGGAGCCCGCGCACGGCCGACGATCTCCTGCGCTATTGCTATCATGTCGCGGGCGCGGTCGGCGTGATGATGGCGATCGTGATGGGCGTGCCCGCTGGGGACGAGGCGACGCTGGACCGCGCCTGCGATCTCGGCCTCGCTTTCCAGCTCGCCAATATCGCCCGCGATCTGAGCGAGGATGATGCGGTCGGCCGCTGCTATCTTCCGGCCGAATGGCTGGCGGAGCTGGATGTCCCCCCCGGCGAACATATGCGTCCCGCGCACCGCGCCGGCCTCGTCTCGCTCGCGCGGCTGCTGACCGATCAGGCCGCGCGGTACGAGGCGAGCGCGCGCATCGGCGCGTATGCGCTGCCGTTCCGCGCACGCTGGGCGGTGCTGGCGGCGGCGGACATCTATGGCGGGATCGGTCGCGCGGTGGCGCAGGCGGGCGCGCACGCCTGGGATCATCGCGTGTCGACCTCCAAATGGTCGAAGCTCGCCGCGGTCTTCCGCGCGTGGCGCCTCGCCCGTCAGGCCGCACCTGATCCCCTGCCGCCCCGGCCCGATACGCTCTGGACGCGCCCACGCCGGTAAGGCACGGAAGCGGGATGCGAAATAAGCGCCTGATTACGTTGATCTTTTCTGGATTGTTGCTGATGCTTGCCGGAGTGTTTCCGGTGAGCCCCGCGTCGGCCCGGACCGAGCATGACGAGCAGCTCTGGGCCAATTTCACCGTGATCGGGAACGTCAACAAATTCGCTTATTTCGTCGAGGCGCAGCCCCGCATCGGCAACGGCATCAGCCGCACGCAGCAGCTCCTTCTGCGCCCCGCCGTCGGCTATCGCCTCACCGATACGGTCACCGCCTATGTCGGCTATGCGCATGTGTTCCTGCCGATCGAGAATGGCCGCGATCGCAACGAGGAGCGCATCTTCGGCCAGCTCAACTGGGCCTTGCCGAAGGTGGCGGGCGGCAGCGGACTGCTGCGCACGCGGATCGAGCGTCGCACCCTGTCGCATGGCGAGGATACGGGTTGGCGCCTGCGCCAGCTCGTCCGTTACGTCCATCCGCTCGGCAATCCCAAGCATGCGCGCCCGCTGATCCAGATCGAGGGATTCGTCGCGCTCAACAAGACCGATTGGGGCGCCCGCGACGGCTTCGATCAGCTCCGCACCTTGGTGGGCTTCGAAGTGCCCCTATTCGGGCGCTCGACGATGGACGTCGGCTATCAGAATCAGACGATCAACGATCCCGGCGGCCGCATCCGGATGAACCATACCGCCGCCTTCACCTTCTGGATCCGCCCCTGACGCCTCTTTTGCGGCGCAGCATCGCCCGCTAGGCTGGGGAAGGGGAGGCCCCGACCACCTTGTCCGTTCGTGCTGAGCCTGTCGAAGCACCGTCCTTCCTCTTCGTCAGCAAGAGAGAAGAACAGCCCTTCGACAGGCTCAGGGCGAACGGGTGGGGCGGGCCGTATATCATTCAGGGAGGGCTGCTCGTGCGCCAGATTGCTCGTGTTTCGATAGGGATGGGCCTGCTCGGCCTGGCGCTTCCCGCGGCCGCCGCCGAGCCGGAGAAACGCATCGCCGTCATCTCCGCGTTCGAGCCGGAGTGGATCGCTCTGCAGAAGGCGATGACCGGCACGTCCGAGCAGGTGATCAACGGCAATCGTTTCCTTCTCGGCACGCTCGGCGGCAAGAAGGTGGTGCTGTTCCTGAGCGGCGTCAGCATGACGAACGCGGCGATGACGACGCAGCTCGCGCTGGATCGCTTCCCGGTCAAAAGCATCGTCTTTTCCGGTGTCGCCGGGGGCATCGATCCCAAGCTGGACGTGGGCGATGTCGTCGTCGCCGACACGTGGGCCGAATATCTGGAAAGCGCGTTCGGGCGAAAGACCGCCGATGGCTTCGTGCCCCCGCATCGCGACGATGGCGCGGCGAATCTCGCCAGTTACGGGATGATGTTCCCGCGCACGGTCGGCGTCGTGCGCGCCGGCAATCCGCGCTACGAGCGGCGCGTGTGGTTCGATGCCGATCCGGCCATGCTGGCGGTGGCGAAGGCGATGCCGCCGGTTACTCTCAAGCGCTGTTCCGATTCCCTGTGCCTGAAGGCGCAGCCCCGCGTGATCGTGGGCGGGCATGGCGTGTCGGGGCCGGTGTTCATGGATAATGCCGAATATCGGCAATATCTGTTCAAGACGTTCGACGCGCAGGTGCTGGATATGGAGACGGCGGCGGTCGCCCACGTCGCCTATTCGAACGCCGTGCCGTTCATCGCCTTCCGCAGCCTCTCCGATCTGGCCGGCGGTGATCCGGGCGAGAATCAGGCGCGCGCTTTCTATCCGCTGGCGAGCGAAAACAGCGCGCTGGTGGTGACGGCGTTCTTGAAGGCCTTGCCGGAATAAGGCCTGCCTAAAAAAACCCGTTCGTCCTTCGACTTCGCTCATGACGAACGGGAGAAGGATCAGGCCGCGATCGCCTCGCGCTCGGCCTCGTCCTGCGTGGGCAGGCGGATCAGATAATCGAAGGCCGAAAGCGCCGCCGTCGATCCCGCGCCCATCGCGATCACGATCTGCTTGTAGGGCACGGTCGTGCAGTCGCCCGCCGCGAAGATGCCCGGCTGCGAGGTTTCGCCGCGCGCGTCGATCTCGATCTCGCCACGCGGGGAGAGCGCCACCGTGTCGCGCAGGAATTCGGTGTTGGGCACAAGCCCGATCTGGACGAAGATGCCCTCCAGCTCGATCTCGTGCACCGTCCCGTGGTTGCGGTCCTTGTAGACGAGCGCGTTCACCTTCTCGCCGTCGCCCTTCACCTCGGTGGTGAGCGCGGACGTGATGATCTTCACGTTGGGCAGGCTGGCCAGCTTGCGCTGCAGCACCGCATCGGCGCGCAGATCGCTGTCATATTCGATCAGCGTCACATGCGCCACGATGCCGGCCAGATCGATCGCCGCCTCGACGCCCGAATTGCCGCCGCCGATCACGGCCACGCGCTTGCCCTTGAAGAGCGGGCCGTCGCAGTGCGGGCAATAGGCCACGCCCTTGTTCTTGTACGTGTCCTCGCCGGGCACGCCCATCTGCCGCCAGCGCGCGCCGGTGGAGAGGATGATCGTGCGCGCCTTCAGGCTCGCGCCATTTTCCAGCACCACTTCGTGCAGGCCGCCCTCGCTCTTCGCGGGGATCAGCTTCTGCGCCTTCTGCAGGTTCATGATGTCCACGTCATAGTCCTTGACGTGCTGCTCCAGATGCGCGGCGAGCTTGGGCCCTTCCGTGTGCGAGACGGAGATGAAATTCTCGATCGCCATCGTGTCGAGCACCTGCCCGCCGAAGCGCTCGGCGGCGATGCCGGTGCGGATGCCCTTGCGCGCGGTGTAGATCGCCGCGGCCGCCCCGGCGGGGCCGCCGCCGACCACCAGCACGTCGAACGGATCCTTGGCCTTTATCTTCTCGGCGGCTTTGGCGGTGGCGCCGCTGTCGATCTTGGCGACGATCTGCTCCATCTCCATCCGGCCCTGGCCGAACAGTTCGCCGTTCAGGAAGATGGTGGGCACGGCCATCACCTTGCGCTCGTTCACCTCGTCCTGAAACAGGCCGCCCTCGATCGCGACATGGCTGATGCGCGGGTTCAGCACGCTCATCAGGTTCAGCGCCTGCACCACGTCGGGGCAATTCTGGCACGAGAGCGAGAAATAGGTCTCGAACGCGAAATCGCCGTCGAGGCCCTTCACTTGCTCGATCAGGTCCTGCGCGGCCTTGGACGGATGACCGCCCACCTGCAGCAGCGCCAGAACGAGGCTGGTGAATTCATGGCCCATCGGGATGCCGGCGAAGCGCACGCCGATCTCGGTGCCGACGCGGCGGATCAGGAAGCTGGGCTTGCGGGCGTTGTCGTCCGCGCGGACGAAGGAAACCTTGTCCGGCGCGAGGCCGGCGATCTGGATCAGCAGGTCACGGAGCTCGACCGATTTGGGCGCGTCGTCCAGCGACGCCACCAGCTCGATCGGCTGACGGATGTTCGCGAGATAGGCCTTCAACTGGCCCTGCAGATTGGCGTCCAACATGGGGAACTCCGGTTACGCTAAATGGGGGTAAGGTGCCGGGGCAGGCGAAGGCCCGCCCCGGCGATAGGGAGTTAGATCTTGCCGACGAGGTCGAGCGAGGGAGCGAGCGTGGCTTCGCCCTCTTCCCACTTGGCCGGGCACACTTCGCCCGGGTGGCTGACCCAATACTGCAGCGCCTTGATCTTGCGGAGCAGCTCGGCCGCGTTGCGGCCCACGCCCTCCGGCGTGATCTCGACGAGCTGGACGACGCCCTCGGGGTCCACCACGAAGGTGCCGCGATCGGCCAGGCCCACGCCCGGACGCAGAACGTCGAAATTGTTCGAGATCACATGGTTCTGGTCGCCCAGCATGTAGTAGTTGATCTTGCCGATCGCCGGCGACGTGTCGTGCCAGGCCTTGTGGCTGAAATGCGTGTCGGTCGAGACCGAATAGACCTCGACGCCCATGCCCTGCAGCGTCGGATAGATGTCGGCCAGATCCTCAAGCTCCGTCGGGCAGACGAACGTGAAGTCGGCCGGATAGAAGAAGAAGACAGACCATTTGCCCTTCACGTCCGCGTCGGTGACGTCGACGAACTTGCCTTCCTTGTAGGCCGTCGCCGTGAACGGCTTGATAGGGGTGCTCATGATCGCCATCGGTATTTCCCTTGCTGTGAGTCGGTCTGACAGCGTCGATCTACGCATGTCGGCAGCAAAGAAGAAATTGGATAATCCGGCCACTACAATCGATTCGATCGATCAAGCGATCGATGACGGGGTCAAGCGCGGGGCGCGCGGACTCCGGCCATTTCGCGACGCTTCAGCTCGGCCTTGAGGCGCTCCGGCGCGGGGGCGACGAGGAAGCCGAAGCTCACCGTGCCGTGCTTGGTGTTCACCACATGATGCAGCCGGTGCGCCTGCACGATCCGCTTCATGTAGCGTGATCGCGGCACGAAGCGCCCCGGAAGGCGCTGGTGCACGATCCAGTCGTGGAAGCCGAAATAGATGGCGCCATAGGCGGCGATGCCCGCACCGATCCAGGTGCAGCCCGGCCACCAGCCCAGCTGCGCCCCGCCCAGGATCAGCACGAACGAGGGCACGGCGAAGATCGCCGCATACAGATCGTTCAGCTCCCACTTGCCGGTGCGGGGGCGATGGTGGCTCTCGTGCAGGAACCAGCCCGGCCCGTGCATCAGCCAGCGGTGCGCGGCATAGGCGAAGGCCTCCATCCCGGCGACGGTGAGGAAAAACAGAGCGAGTCCGATGGCCCAGTGCATCGCCGCTCCATAGACGTGTCATGCCGCAGTTGCGAGACGCGGCCTTGCGGCCTGCATGCCGCATATGCTTTAGGCGCGGAGCGCTTTTCCCCGGGGGACTCTACCCCCGCTTCCGCCCAGAAGGGGTCCCGCTCGATGAACATCCACGAATATCAGGCCAAGGAACTGCTTGCGAAGTTCGGCGTGGCGATTCCCGCCGGCTATGCGGCCATGACGGTCGATGAGGCGGTCGAGGCCGCCGGCAAGCTGCCCGGACCGCTCTATGTCGTGAAGTCGCAGATCCATGCCGGCGGCCGCGGCAAGGGCAAGTTCAAGGAACTGGCCCCCGAAGCCAAGGGCGGCGTCCGCCTCTCGAAGACGCTGGACGAGGTCCGCGCGAACGCGACCGACATGCTCGGCAACACGCTGGTGACGATCCAGACGGGTGAGGCCGGCAAGCAGGTCAACCGTCTGTACATCACGGACGGCGCGGACATCGCGAAGGAATATTATCTTTCGATGCTCGTCGATCGTGCCACCGGCCGCGTCGCGATGGTCGTCTCCACCGAGGGCGGCATGGACATCGAGACGGTCGCGCACGACACGCCGGAGCTGATCCGTACGATCACGATCGATCCGGCCGAGGGTTTCCAGCCGCATCACGGCCGCGCCGTGGCGTTCGCGCTGAAGCTCACGGGCGATCTCAACAAGCAGGCGGCCAAGGTCGCCAGCCAGCTCTATGACGCCTTCATGGCGACCGACATGGCCATGCTGGAGATCAACCCGCTGGTCGAGACGGTCGACGGCAAGCTGCTGGTGCTGGACGCGAAGGTTTCGTTCGATTCGAACAGCCTGTATCGCCACCCCGACATTCTCGCGCTGCGCGACGAGACGGAAGAGGATCCGGCCGAGGTCGAGGCGTCGAAGTACGACCTCGCCTACATCAAGCTCGACGGCAACATCGGCTGCATGGTCAACGGCGCCGGTCTCGCCATGGCGACGATGGACATCATCAAGCTCAACGGCGCCTTCCCGGCCAACTTCCTCGACGTGGGCGGCGGCGCCAACAAGGAGAAGGTGACGTCGGCGTTCAAGCTGATCCTGTCCGATCCGGCGGTCGAGGGCATCCTCGTCAACATCTTCGGCGGCATCATGCGCTGCGATATCATCGCGGAAGGCATCGTCGCCGCCGCGAAGGAAGTGAACCTCTCGGTGCCGCTCGTCGTGCGCCTTGAGGGCACGAACGTGCAGCAGGGCAAGGACATCCTCGCCAATAGCGGTCTGCCGATCGTGGCCGCCGACGATCTGGGCGACGCCGCCAAGAAGATCGTGGCGCAGGTGAAGAAGGCCGCCTGATCCGGTCCTGCGAAGGGCTGGTCTGCGGATCGGCCCTTCGCAAGTTCGCAAGTTCGCATTTGCAATCGCGGCGACGGCGGACAAACCGAACGGGCAGGCGACGGCGCGGCCCGACGTAAGACGCATAGGACAGTGTCTTTACGTATACGTCAATCCGCTGCTAAGTCGTGCGGACAGGACCGGGGCCGGCCATGGCTCAACCGGTTCGAGCGTCCGTTGGTAAGCGCGGAGGCCACGAGAGGAGACGAGCCATGAAGGTTCTGGTGCCCGTGAAGCGGGTGATCGATTATAATGTGAAGCCGCGGGTGAAGCTGGACGGCACGGGCGTCGATCTGGCGAACGTGAAGATGTCGATGAACCCGTTCGACGAGATTGCGGTCGAGGAAGCGATCCGCCTGAAGGAGAAGGGTGTCGCGACCGAGGTCGTGGCCGTCTCGGTCGGCCCGCAGAAGGCGCAGGACACGCTGCGCACCGCGCTGGCGATGGGCGCCGATCGCGCGATCCTGGTGCAGACGGACGACGAGGTCGAGCCGCTCGCCGTCGCCAAGATCCTGAAGGCGATCGCCACCGAGGAGGCTCCCGGCCTCGTGATCCTCGGCAAGCAGGCGATCGACGACGATTCGAACCAGACCGGCCAGATGCTGGCGGCGCTGCTCGGCTGGGGCCAGGGCACGTTCGCGTCGAAGGTCGAGGTGTCGGGCGAGAGCGTCGCCGTGACGCGCGAAGTGGATGGCGGCCTCGAGACGGTCAGCCTCAAGATCCCCGCGATCGTGACGACCGATCTGCGCCTCAACGAGCCGCGCTATGCGTCGCTGCCGAACATCATGAAGGCCAAGTCGAAGCCGATGGCCGTGAAGGCGCCCGCCGATCTGGGCGTGGACATCGCCCCGCGCCTGAAGACGCTGAAGGTGGCCGAGCCGCCGAAGCGTCAGGCGGGCATCAAGGTGGCCGACGTGGATGAACTCGTCGGCAAGCTGAAAGCTTTGGGAGTCGCCGCATGAGCGTCCTCGTCTGGGTCGAACAGGAAGCGGGCGCCGTGAAGGACGCCACGCTCTCCGCCGTCACCGCCGCCACCCAGCTCGGCGAGGTCCACCTGCTGGTCGCCGGTTCCGGCGTCGCCGGCGTGGCGGAGGCGGCCGCGAAGATCGCCGGCGTCGCCAAGGTCGTGGTGCTGGACGATGCCGCGTTCGAGCATGCGCTGGCGGAGAATGTCGCGCCGGCCGTGGTCGCGCTGATGGGCGGCCATGACGCGTTCGTGGCGCCCGCCACCTCCAACGGCAAGAATATCGCGCCGCGCGTGGCGGCCCTGCTCGACGTGATGCAGGTCAGCGACATCCTCTCGGTCGAGAGCGCCGATACGTTCACGCGCCCCATCTATGCGGGCAATGCGATCGCGACGGTGCAGTCGTCGGACGCGAAGAAGGTGATCACGGTGCGCGGCACCGCGTTCGAGAAGGCGGCCCGCGAGGGCGGCTCGGCCGCGATCGAGGCGGCGTCGGGTGCCGATGCGGGCCTGTCGAGCTTCGTCGGCGCCGAGATCGCCAAGTCGGAGCGTCCGGAACTGACGTCGGCCAGGGTGATCGTCTCGGGCGGCCGCGCGCTGGGCTCGGAGGAGCAGTTCCATGCGGTGATCGATCCGCTGGCGGACAAGCTCGGCGCGGGCGTCGGCGCGAGCCGGGCCGCAGTCGATGCGGGCTATGCGCCGAACGACTATCAGGTCGGCCAGACCGGCAAGATCGTGGCGCCGGACGTCTATGTCGCGGTCGGCATTTCGGGGGCGATCCAGCATCTCGCCGGCATGAAGGACAGCAAGACCATCGTCGCCATCAACAAGGACGAGGACGCCCCCATCTTCCAGGTCGCCGACATCGGCCTCGTCGGCGATCTCTTCCAGATCGTCCCCGAACTGACCTCTAAGCTTTGATTTAAACGGACGGGGCGGTCGCAGGATCGCCCCGTTTCGCGCTACAGCGCTCGACATCTCATCCGCAGCGGCTAGGTCCGCTCTCGCATGATGTCCTTCCTTCACACCGTCCAGATCACCCTGCTGGGCTGGATGCACCGCTATCACGACGCCGCGCTCTGGATCGAGCGCAATGGCCCGGCCAGCGACAAGCTGCTTCACATGAATGCAGGCCTGATCCTCTGGCTTGGCACCGTGCTGCTGCGCGGGCGCAGCTGGGGAGACAGGCGCAACCTGCTGCCCGTCATCATCCTGGAAACGCTGAACGAGGTCGCGGATTATCTCTTCCCGACCAAGTGGACGCTCTCGGGCACGATCGGCGATCTGTTCTGGACGTTCTTCTGGCCGTTCCTGCTGGTCTTCCTGATCGGCGGCAGCGGCGGCGGGCAAAGGAGGAGACGATGATCGCGAAGAATCTCCGCATCACCGGCAAGGTGCAGGGCGTCTTCTATCGCGCCTGGTTCATGGAGCAGGCACACGCGCTCGGCCTCGACGGCTGGGTCCGCAATCGCGCGGACGGCAGCGTGGAGGCGGTCGTCCGCGGCGCGCCCGAAATGATCGAGGCGATCGTGGCGCGGGCCCATGCGGGGCCGCCGGCCGCGCGCGTGACGGACGTCGCGGTGACGGATGACGAGAGCGGGGATGTGGTGCAGGGCTTCGAGAAGCGCCCGACCGTTTGAGGCGATGCCGTCCTAGCCCCCGTCATCCTGAACTTGTTTCAGGATCCACGGCCTGACATCGCCACTGGACGGTACGGTTGTGATCCCGGTCCATGGATGCTGAAACAAGTTCAGCATGACAGCGCGGGTTAAGGGCGGCCCGCGCAGGCCGCCCGTCACCTCACTTGGGCGCGATCACCATCAGCATCTGGCGGCCTTCGGTGCGCGGGAACTGCTCCACCTTGGCGATTTCCGCCGTGTCGGCCTGCACGCGCTGCAGCACCTGCATGCCGAGCTGAAGATGCGCCATCTCGCGGCCCCGGAAGCGCAGGGTGCATTTCACCTTGTCGCCTTCCTCGATGAACTCGAAGATCTTCTTCATCTTCGTGCCGTAATCATGGTCGTCGATGTTGGGACGCATCTTGATCTCTTTGATCTCCTGCGTCTTCTGGCTTTTGCGGGCGAGATTCGCCTTCTTCTGCGTCTCGTACTTGAACTTGCCGACGTCGAGGAACTTGGCGACGGGCGGATCGGCGTTGGGCGACACCTCAACCAGATCGAGACCGATCTCGTTGGCCTGCGCCATCGCCTCGCGCGTGTACATCACGCCCAGATTTTCGCCATTCTCGTCGATCACCCGAACCTTCTGGCTCTGGATGAACTCGTTGTAGCGCGGGCCGTTCAGCGGCATCGGCGGCTGGCCGAGCGGACGGCGCATCATGGGCGGTGGTATAACGCTTTCTCCTGTCGCGGCCCTATGCCGCATCGCGCGCATATACGCGCTGGGAGCGCGTTTTTAAAGATGGGCGGCGTCAGTCGAGTCGATCGAGCCGGATCGTGACGTCGGGCAGCAACAGTGCCGTGATTTCGTCCTGCCGCTCATACTCCTCGACATCACGATAGACGCCGTCCTGTGGATCGCGATGAACCCGGATCGTCTGCCGCACGGCATCGACGACCCAATAGTCGCGCACGCCGAAGCGGGCATAGAGTGGCGCCTTCACGCGGATATCATAGCCCAGCGATGTGTCGGCAACTTCGATCGCCAGCAGCAGATCGGGGCCGCGTAGTTCGCGCGACATCGATCCCGTCGCCAACACCAGATCGGGTTCGACCAGGGTATTGGGCGACAGCGTGATCGAGGCTTCAACGAACAGGCGCACATCGGCGGTCGTAGCCAATACGAGCGCGCGTGTAAGTTTCGACTTCATCAGTTCGTGCCAGCTTGCTTTGGCAGCCGCCATCGGCACGATCTCCCCGTCGATCAGCTCGAAATCGTCGCCCTCGCCCAGCACCCCCGATTCGGTGAGCGCATAGACTTCGTCCACGGTGAGCCGAGCGGGGATCAATCCCTTCCGGACGTTCTGGAAGACGGTCATGCCATCCTCCTATCACGCCCGGAGGGTTTCAGCCATTGGCGGCCACCAGATCGGGCGGGGTCGCCTCGGCGGAAAGCAGCGCGATCGCCTCGTCCAGCGTCACCACCTGCTGGCCTTCCTTGCCCAGGCGGCGGATGGCGACGGTGCCTTCCTCCGCCTCGCGCCGGCCGACCACCAGCAGGGCCGGCACGCGCGCCAGGCTGTGCTCGCGCACCTTGTAGTTGATCTTCTCGTTGCGGAGGTCGCCTTCCACGCGCAGCCCCGCCGCGCGCAGCTTGGCGATCGCGGCGTGGGCATAATCATCCGCGTCGGACACGATCGTCGCCACCACCGCCTGCACGGGCGAAAGCCACATCGGCATGCGGCCGGCATGATGCTCGATCAGGATGCCCAGGAAGCGCTCGAACGTGCCGAGGATCGCGCGGTGGAGCATGATCGGCCGGTGGCGCGCGCCATCCTCGCCGATGAAGCTCGCGTCCAGTCGTTCGGGCAGCACCGTGTCGGTCTGCAGCGTGCCGCACTGCCACGTCCGACCGATCGCGTCGGTCAGGTGAAACTCCAGCTTCGGCGCATAGAAGGCGCCTTCGCCGGGAAGCTCCTCCCAGCCGAACGCCTCGGTGGCGCGGCCCGTCGCGGCGACGGCGTCGCGCAGGCTCTGCTCGGCCCAATCCCACATCTCTTCGCTGCCGAAGCGCTTCTCCGGGCGCAGCGCCAGCTTGATCGCATACTGATCGAAGCCGAGATCCTTGTAGATCACGTCGAGCAGGTCGCAGAAGCGCGTCACCTCGTCCACCAGCTGGTCGGGCCGGATGAAGATGTGCGCGTCGTCCTGCGTGAACTGGCGCACCCGCATGATGCCGTGGAGCGCGCCATGCGCCTCGTTGCGGTGGCAGCAGCCGAATTCGGCCATGCGGATCGGCAGGTCGCGATAGCTCTTGATGCCCTGCTTGAAGATCAGCACGTGCGCCGGGCAGTTCATCGGCTTCAGCGCCATCAGGTCGCCTTCGCCCGTCAGGACGGGGCCTTCCTCCTCGGTGTTGGGCACCTCGTCGGGCACGACGAACATGTTTTCGCGATATTTGCCCCAGTGGCCGCTCTGCTCCCACTGGTGCGCGTCCATCAGCTGCGGCGTCTTCACCTCGGCATAGTCGGCGGCATCCAGCCGGCGGCGCATATAGGCCTCCAGCACGCGCCACATCACGAAGCCCTTGGGATGCCAGAACACGCTGCCCTGCGCCTCCGGCTGGAGGTGGAACAGGTCCATCTCCTGGCCGATGCGGCGATGGTCGCGCTTGGCGGCCTCTTCCAGTCGCGTCAGGTGCGCGTCGAGCTGCTTCTTGGTGAGCCAGCCCGTGCCGTAGATGCGCGAGAGCATCGCGTTCTTCTGGTCGCCGCGCCAATAAGCGCCGGAGACGCGCGTGAGCTTGAAGGCGTTGGGGTCCAGCTTGCCCGTCGAGGCCAGATGCGGCCCGCGGCACATGTCGAGGAATTCGCCCGCGCGATAGACGGTCAGCTCCTCGCCCTCGGGCAGCTCGCCCGCCCATTCGGCCTTGAACGTCTCGCCCTGACGCTTCCACAATGCGATCAGATCGTCACGATCCCACACTTCGCGAACGAGCTTCTCGTCCTTCGCGATGATCTTGCGCATCTCGGCCTCGATCGCGGGCAGATCCTCCTCGGTGAAGGCGCGATCCTTGGGCGCGAAATCATAATAGAAGCCATCGTCCGTGGACGGGCCGAACGTGATCTGCGTGCCGGGGAAAAGGTTCTGCACCGCCTCGGCCAGCACATGCGCATAATCGTGGCGGGCGAGATCGAGCGCGTCGGCCTCGTCCTTCGCCGTCACCAGCGCGAGGCTGGCGTCGGCCTCCAGCGGGCGCATGATGTCGCGCAGCTCGCCGTCGACACGCGCGGCGATCGCCGCCTTGGCGAGGCCCGGCCCGATCGCAGCCGCGATGTCGGCCGGAGTGGTGCCGACCGCGACTTCGCGGACGGAGCCATCGGGCAGACTGATCTTCAGCATCGCGGACATGGTTTCACTCGGGCTGGAAAGGAAAGGAAGCCAGCGCTTAGGCGGGCCTGTGCGATATAGGCAAGCGCGGAGGCGCCTCAAAGGTCCGCCGCGAGCGTCATCGCGACACCGGATCCGGGCCGCGCGTTGCCCGCCACGCGAAAGCGGCCTTCGACGGCGAGGCTCAGCACATGATCGGCGACGGGCAGGCGGGCAACGGCGCGCGGGCCGATATCGAGCCGCGCGGCACCCGGCTGGGCGGCGCCCCAGAGCCCGCCGCCGAGGCCGATCGCGACGGGGCCGATCGTCGCGGGCCGCTCGATCCTGATCGCGCCGTCGGCGAACCGGTCGCGCTGCCGCGCGCCCACGATGCCGGCCTGCGCATAGGCATCCAGCAGCAAGCCCGGGCCGAGCGCCCGATAGACTCCCCCGGCAGCATAAGCCGACCAGGCGGAGCGGCCGGCGGAGTCGAACCGCTGGCGCCGCTCGACCGAGACGCGCAGCGCGCGGTTCGCGAGCGGGCGCCAATCGATGCCCAGAGCGGCCTCGGCGCCCTTCGCCGCGAGCGGCGCGTAAACGCGGGCGGCGGCCGCGACATGGCCATGCCCGTCGATCGGAACGGCGATCCGGATGGCGGCCTGGCTCCCGCCCAGCGCGCTGCCCGCAGCCAGCGCCCGCCCGCTGCCGGGGCGGATGAAGAGATAGGCCTGCGCCTCGATGCGGTCTCGCGACGCCGGGCGTGGCGCAGGCGGGGAGGGCGGCGCGGGGCTCTCGCCGGGTTCGATACGAGGCGGCGTGCTTCCGGGCTCTTCGACCGGAGGCGCGTCGATCCGCACCACGGAAGGGGCGGAAGGAGAGGGTAGGAACCCGTGGATCGTCCGGATGGCCGGCCTGGCCATGAGAGGGCCCCGTTTGCTTCTCCGGCTCGCCTCACGGCCGGGGGGCAACGCCAGAACGGGCACGCGCGGCGGCGCGCGTCGTCGCGATCGCTCGCCGCCTTCGCTGTCGGCCATCCGCTCCGCCTCTCCGGCCAGCGGCGTTTCCGTCGGCCACAGCATCGCGGCCCGCGCCAGCGCCCAGCCGCCGATCACGATCAGCAGGAATCGCCCCTGGCGGCCCTTCATTCGCCGACCCTCTCGGGAAAGCGATGGCGCGTCTTGTCCCATATGGGCGTCGTGCCCGGCACGTAATGCAGCACCGCCCGCCACGCCGCCGCGATCTCGATGATGTTGGCGATGAACACGCGCGGGATCGCGCACAGCCCCTCGCGCCAGCCATAGGCCTTCGTTACGAACAGGGCGCGCATCGCGAGCCGCCAGACGAGCAGCGCGCCTGTCAGCGTCAGGATGGGCTCCAGCGCGTCCGGCCAGTCCGGGCGGATCCCGGCGATCCGGCAGACGATCGAGAGAAGGAGCGCACCGTAAGCGACTGCCAGCACCAGCGCGGCGATCGGTGCCCGCCTGTCGCGCAGCCGCATCCAGCGCTCGGTAACGCCGCCGTCCCAGCGCAGCCTGTCCCATCCTGCCAGCGCGATGCCGATGATCCAGCGCGTCTTCTGGCGGACGGCCGCCTCGATCGTTTCCGGGAAATGGGCCCGCACCGCCACCAGCCCCTTTCCCGGCGCCACGGGCATCGCGATGAATGCGCTCCGCCCGCCCATCGCGCGCACGCGCAGGCCGAGCTCATAATCCTCGGTCAGGCTGTCGGCGGAGAAAGGCAGGCCGCCGCCTTGCTCGGCGATCCGCGCCATCATCGCGCGCTGGATCGCGCAGCCCACCCCGGCGGAGGGCACCGCCGCGCCCACCGCCTCGCGCAGGACCAGGCTTTTCTGGTGCGATTCGGCGAACTCGTCCGCATAGGTGGCCGAAATCGTCCAGGCCCAGCGACTCTCGTTCGCGAGCAGCGGCAGCACGGGAATCTGGACGAGATCGAAGCGTTCGATCATCCGGTCGTAGAGGTCCAGTTCGTGCGGGTGGATCACGTCCTCGGCGTCGTGCAGCACGATCGCCTTGAAGCGGCGGCCCGATGCCCGCTCGTCGGCCAGCATCGACTGCCAGATGCGGTTCAGGCATTCGGCCTTGGTGGTCGGCCCCGGCAGCACGCCGCCTACCCTGCGGATCCGCGCATCGCCGACACCCAGCACGGCGCGCTCCGTCTCCGGATCATTGGGATAGGTGCCGACATAGATCCGATAATCGCCGTGCCGGATCCCGGCCAGCGCCGCTCGCAGCATCGCGCCGATGACGGCGGATTCGGACCAGGCGCCGATAAAGATGGCGATGGCGCCGGGCTCCTCCGGGGGCGGCAGCGTCGCCATCGTCATGCGCGCGTGGCGGCGATAGACGGTCGCGCGCCGCCACAGGCTGCGGCCGATCCACAGCCCATCCACGGCGAGATCGTCCAGCCCGCCGACGGCGAGGCCGATCGCCGCGAACAGCCCCAGTTCGCGCGTCAGCGCGGCGAGCAGCCACGCCGCGGCCTGCGCCGCGCTCTCGATCGCCCCCAATCGATCGCCCCCCTGTCCCCGGGGTGGAGCGTAGGTCGCGGATGGTCGGGCGCAAGCGGGAATCGCGGATTGCCGGGCCCGCTTCCGCAGGTTAGCCCGGGCCGATGGCGACCAAGACGCTCCTTTCCACGACCTCCGCCTTTTTCCGGATGGAGGCGGCCGGGGGCATCCTGCTGATCGCGGCGGCCGCGCTGGCCCTGATCGTGGCCAATTCGCCTTATGCGTCCGAATATCAGGAGGCGCTGCACGCGCATATCGGGCCGCTCAGCGTCGCCCACTGGATCAACGATGCACTGATGGCGCTCTTCTTCCTGCTGGTGGGGCTGGAGGTGAAGCGCGAAGTGCTGGAAGGCTCGCTCAGCGATGCCGGAGCGCGCGTGCTGCCGGTGATCGTCGCGGCTGCGGGCATGATCGTCCCCGCGATCGTCTATCTCCTGTTCGCCGCGCGCGATCCGGCGCTGGCGCGCGGTTGGGCGATCCCGGCGGCGACCGATATCGCCTTCGCCCAGGCGATCCTGCTGCTGGCGGGCCCGCGCGTGCCGCCCGCGCTCCGCCTGTTCCTTACCACCGTGGCCGTGGTGGACGATATCGGCGCGGTGCTGATCATCGCCTTCGGCTATACGGCGGCGGTCGATGGCGTGATGCTGGCCGCCGCCGCCGCGATCCTCGCCGTGATGCTCCTGCTCAACCGGCGCGGCGTGGATCGGCTGTGGCCCTATGCCGTGCTGGCGGCCCTGCTCTGGGTCGCCATCTATCGCTCGGGCGTCCACGCCACCGTGGCCGGCGTGCTGGCGGCGCTGACGATTCCGCTGCGGGGCCATGGCGGCTCGGCACCGCTGCACGATCTGGAACACCGGCTGCACCCCTGGGTCGCCTTCGGGGTGGTGCCGATGTTCGGTTTCGCCAATGCGGGCGTCTCGCTGGCGGGGCTTGGGCTCGGCGCGCTGGCGGCACCGTTGCCGCTGGCGATCGCGGCGGGGCTGTTCCTCGGCAAGCAGGCGGGGATCGGCCTCGGCACCTTCGCCTGCCTGCATTTCCGGCTGGCGCCCCGGCCGGAGGGTGCGAGCGGGCTCCAGCTTTACGGCGCGGCGATACTGGGCGGCATCGGCTTCACGATGAGCCTGTTCGTCGGCGGCCTCGCTTTTGGCGACGGGCCGATGTTGGCGGAGGTGAAGCTGGGCGTGCTGGCCGGATCGCTGCTGTCCGCGATCGTGGGTTATGGGGTGCTGCGCTTCGCCCGGCCGCATCCCGCCGAGATTGTTTAGGGTTGCGCCTTGCGGCCCCTCGAAATGCGATCTTCCTCGCATTTCCAGACAGGCTCTGAGTGCGCCTCTGGCGCGGCACTTGCCAGCCCGCCCCCTCTCGACCATATGCCCGCACGGGAGTCGGGCGGACGGTGCCGTCGCCAACCCGGTCAGGTCCGGAAGGAAGCAGCCGCAACGATTTCGTATCGGGTCGTTCCGGCTCCCACCGCTTTCAGGCAAAGCTCAGCGTATCGCGCCGGTCCTTCTGCGAAACAGGAGCCCGGAGCGTCAGGCGAAACGCCTGCGGCCCCGGACCCCATCTTCGCCGAAATCCCGCCTCAGGCCGGGGCGAGCCGCCTGCGATGGCGCCGCGCACCCGCGCCGATCAGGCCGAAGCCCAGCACCAGTTCCGCCCAGGTCGCGGGCTCCGGCACGCCCGATGCGAAGGCGCGATAGGCGTCCGCCGTGCTGAAGCTGTAGCTGGCCTGATCGCGCACGTTGGCGGCCAGATCCCAGCCGATCGCGTCCATCGCGGCCAGATCGAGCCCGCTGATCGAACCGCTCTGACCTCGGCAGAGATAGGGGTTCATGATCCCCAGGAAATTGCTGCAGGCGGCATCGCGCGTCGACTGGTCGGCGGGCTGCAGCCAGTGCGACGCCTGATTCCCGTCGCCGTTGAACGATCCGAGCGAGAAGGCGCCCGTGCCGTAGACGGCGGTCTGTCCGTCGACGGAGAAGATCTTGCGGCCATCGCTGGTCGACCAGTCGAGCAGGCCTGCTTCGTTATAGCGGAAGAGATCGAGCGTGTTGCCCAGCGCGAAATCTTCGAGATTGGAGCTGCCATCGTCGGTCAGCAGGCCCAGTTCCAGCGCCTGCGCGTAGGTGATGGGCAGATTGTCCGGGTCGATGATCGGGCTGTTGGGGCCCGACACGATGTCGTAAGTATCCACTCCGCTGACAAAGCCCAGCGCATGGCCGATCTCGTGGATGGCGACGGCGATGAAATCGGAGCTTCCGGTCGTGATCCCGTCGGTCGGATCGAAATCGAATGCGAAATCGGTGCTGAAGATGATCGTGCCGTCGGGATTGCTGTCGATCGGCGCGCCGAAGGCGTCCTGTGTGATGCCCAGCGCCCTCAGATTGGCGGTGTTGACCTCCAGCGCGAAATTGTTCGCCGAGCCGTCATTGTCGAAGCGCTGGCTGGCGTCCGTATAGCCGGACCGCGTGGCGGGATCGGCGAAGTTGTTGACGACCATGGAGACGCTGCCGTCCGGGCCTTGCGGCGTCGGCAGATGCGCCACCGCGCTCTGGTCGAGCAGGGATGTCCGGTCGGCGGCCAGCGCGCCATAGACGTCCGCGAGATAGGCGATCTGCGAATTGCTGCCCGTCTGGCCGAGGATGTTGCTGCCCAGACTCTCGAAGCCGATGTTCAGATTGATGGTCACATTGTCGGTCAGCACCGAGGACCAGAATTTGGTGGCGATGTCGAAGCCCTGTCGGGCCAGCGTCCCCTGTCCGGCGCCTCCGACATCGTTGAGGTTGAAGGTCACCGCCTGCGCGGGCTGCGTCGTGGCAGCGGCGAAGGCGATCACGGACGCAACAAGAAGCCGGATACGGGCGCGCACCATACTCTTACCCCCTCTTTGAATCTGTCGGCGATGTTTCCAGTTTGTTAATTGTTCATTAACGATACTGAACGAATGCTGCGGCGCGTCAAGGTGGATCCGCCCGCTATCGACGGAAAAATGCGCGGTCGCGGATATCGCCCTGTCCGGAAGGGACGCGCGCCGGGGAATGACGCGCCGCGTCGGAGGCGCTAGGCTGTGCCCATGTCCGACTCCCCACCCGTCTATCGTGTCCTCGCGCGCAAATATCGGCCGCAGCGCTTTACGGAGCTGATCGGGCAGGATGCGATGGTGCAGACGCTGGGCAATGCGATCCGCCGCGATCGTCTCGCCCATGCCTTCCTGCTCACCGGCGTGCGCGGTGTCGGCAAGACCTCCACGGCGCGCCTGATCGCCAAGGCGCTCAACTGCATCGGGCCGGACGGGCAGGGCGGCCCCACGATCGATCCCTGTGGGCAGTGCGAGCCCTGCGTCGCCATCGCCGAGGGCCGCCACATCGACGTGGTGGAGATGGACGCCGCCAGCCATACCGGCGTGGACGACGTGCGCGAGATCATCGAGGCGGTGCGCTACGCGGCCGTCTCGGCGCGCTACAAGGTCTACATCATCGACGAAGTCCACATGCTCTCGAAGAATGCGTTCAACGCGCTTCTGAAAACGCTGGAGGAGCCGCCGGCGCATGTGAAATTCCTGTTCGCCACCACGGAGGTGAACAAGGTGCCGGTCACGGTGCTGTCGCGCTGCCAGCGCTTCGATCTGCGCCGCATTCCGGCCGACAGCCTCGCCGCCCATTTCGCGAAGGTCGCCACGGAGGAGGGCGTCGAGGTCGAGCCCGAGGCGCTGGCCTTGGTGGCGCGCGCGGCCGAAGGCTCGGCGCGCGACGGCCTCTCGATCCTCGATCAGGCGATCGCGCACGGCGCGGCTGGTGGCGGCGTCACCGCCGCGCAGGTGCGCGACATGCTCGGCCTGTCCGATCGCGGCGCGATCCGGCGGCTGTTCGGGCAATTGCTGGCGGGCGACGTGCCGGGCGTGCTGGGCTCGGTCGCGCAGCAGCATGCGCTGGGCGTGGAGCCCGCCGCGATGCTCAAGGGCCTGCTGGAAACCGTCCACGGCGTCACCCGCGCCAAGGTGGGCGGGGCCGACGATCCCGCGCTGTCGGTGGAAGAGCGCGAGGCGTTCGCCGATTGGGCGAGCCGGATGGGTTTCGCCACGCTCCATCGCCTGTGGCAATTGCTGCTCAAGGGCCATGGCGAGGTGCAGACGGCGGTGCTGCCGCGCGAGGCGGCCGAGATGGCCCTGCTCCGCGTCGTTCACGCCAGCCAGCTGCCCGATCCGCAGGATCTGGCGAAGCGCCTCCGTTCGGGCGAGGTATCGGCCCTGGTCCCAGGCTCCAGCCCGCCTCCCGCAGCAGCGAGCGCGCCGGTCGCCGCCGCCGCGCCCGTCGCCGTCCAGCGCGAGGAGCCGCCGCAGCCGCCCGCTCTGCCCGATAGCCCGCAGGCCTTGTTCGATCTGATGGACCAGAGCCCGGTCCCCACCGCGAAGACATGGGCGGTCACGATCCGCCGGCTGCGCTTCATCCGCTTCGCCGCGCCCGAATTGCTGGTGGCGGCGGGTTCCGGCCTCAAGGCGGAGGATGTCCGCCCACTGCAGGATTGCCTCCGCAAGGCGCGGCCCGGCGTCGTCTGGTCGATCACGGTGGCGGACGGCATCGGCAAGCCCTCGCTCGACGATGAGGACAGGGCCCGTGAAAATGCGGCGCGCGATGCCATCTTGGCAGCGCCGGTCGTGGCCGCCGCTTTCGCCGCCTTTCCCGATGCGGAGCTGATCGGCTACGCGCCCGACGAATCCAGGAGTATGTCGCGATGAAGGATCTGAACGAACTGATGGCCGCCGCGCAGGCGATGGCCGGCAATATCCAGTCGCAGATGGCCGATGCCCAGGCCGGGCTCGACAAGATCGAGGTGGAGGGCGTCGCCGGCGGCGGTCTCGTCAAGATCCGCGCCACCGCCAAGGGCCGCATCATCGGCGTCGCGATCGACGATTCGCTGATGGTCCTGTCCGAAAAGCAGATGCTGGAGGATCTGATCGCCGCCGCGCTGAACGACGCGCGCGGCAAGGCGGATGCCGCCGGCAACGAGGAAATGGGCAAGATGACGGCGGGCCTGCCGCTGCCGCCGGGCTTCAAGCTGCCGTTCTGATCCCTCTCTTTTCCCGTTTGTGCTGAGCCTGTCGGGGCCTGTCCTGAGCGACTGCCGCAGGCGGGCAGTCGAAGGGCACTGTCCTTCTTCTCCGTCGGCGCGGAAGAAGGACTGCCCTTCGACAAGCTCAGGGCAAACGGGGGTTTGGTTTCACCCGCTGGACGGTGAAACAATCGCGCGTTAACCCCGTCACCATCCTTTGCAGGCAGACGTTCGGGGGAAAATGCGCGTCGCCTATCTCGTGAACCGGTATCCGGCCGTCAGCCACAGCTTCATCCGCCGCGAGATTGCGGGCGTGGAGGCGGCGGGGGTCGATGTCCTGCGCTTCTCGATCCGCCCGCCCGATGCGTCGCTGCCCGATGCTGCCGATCGCGCCGAGCTGGATCGCACCACCGTCATCCTCGGTCAGCCCAAATCGGCCTTGCTGTGCGCGGCGGCGAAGATGGCGCTCGCCAGGCCCGGTCGCTTTCTCGGCGCGCTAAAGGCCGCGATCGCGATGGGGCAGGGGCGTCCCAAGATCGCGCTGCGTCACCTGATCTATCTGGTCGAGGCCTGCTGGCTCGCGCGTGCTCTGGCAGGCGTCGATCGGCTCCACGCCCATTTCGGCACCAATCCCGCCGCCGTCGCCCGGCTCGTCCATCTCCTGTCGGGCATTCCCTACAGTTTCACGGTCCATGGGCCGGAGGAGTTCGATGCGCCCGGTGCGCTCGATCTGCCCGCCAAGATCGTGGATGCCGCCCAGGTGGTCGCGATCAGCGATTTCGGCCGGAGCCAGCTGATGCGCTGGACGAAGCCCGCCCAGTGGCAAAAGCTGAACGTCGTCCGCTGCGGCATCGACGAGGGCTTCGCTTCGGCGCCACCTGCGCCACCCGTCTCCGCCGCCGAGCTGTGCTGCGTCGCCCGCCTGAGCGCGCAGAAGGGCCTGCCTCTGCTGATCGAGGCCGCCGCCGCATTGCGGGCGCGGGGTGTCCCCTTCCACCTGACTTTGGTGGGCGACGGCGAGATGCGGAAAGAGATCGAAGCCGCCATCGCCGATCACGGCCTTGGCGAGATTATCGCGATCACCGGCTATCTCGATGCGGCGGGCGTCCGCGCGCGCCTGCTCGCGTCCCGCGCGATGGTGCTGCCCAGCTTCGCGGAAGGCCTGCCGGTCGTCATCATGGAGGCGCTCGCGCTCCGCGTGCCCGTCGTCACCACCGCCATCGCGGGCGTGCCCGAACTGGTGGATGCCAGCTGCGGCTGGGTCGTCCCCGCCGGATCGATCGAGGCCCTGTGTGATGCGATGGCCGCAGCCCTCGCCGCCGATCCGGCCGATCTGCGCGCGATGGGGGAGGTAGGCCGCGCCCGCGTTCTCGCCCGCCACGACGCGCGCGCCAATGGCGCCGCGATGGCGGAGCTGTTCCGCGCATGATGATCCTCGGGTTCCTTGCTGCGATCCTGTGCGTGCCCCTGATCGTCACGGACGGGGTGTTCCTGATCGAGGTGCTGTTGGGCCTGCGCGGCAACGACACGGGCGGCCTTGCCCGCCCCACCGGATCGATCGCCCTGATCGTGCCCGCGCATAACGAGCAAAGCGTGGTTCGCGCCTCGGTGGAGAAGATGATCGCCGAATCGCCCGCTGGCACGCGCGTCCTCGTCGTCGCGCACAATTGCAGCGATGCCACCGCCGAGCAGGCGCGTGCGGGCGGCGCCGAGGTCCATGTGCTGAATGAGCCCGATCGGCGCGGGAAGGGCTATGCGCTGGCGGGTGGCAAGGCGGCTCTGATGGCGGCACCTCCCGCCACCGTGATCGTCGTCGATGCCGATTGCACGCCCGCCGCCGGCGCCATCGCGCGGCTGGCCGCGACCTCGGAGAAATATGGCCGCGCCGTGCAGGCCAGCTATCTGTTCGCGCCGCGCCGCGATGGCGGCCCGATCGTGCAGATCTCCAATTTCGCGATGCTCGTGAAGAATCTGGTGCGCCAGCGCGGCGGCCGCCGCATCGGCGCGCCCGCTCTGCTCACCGGCTCCGGCATGGCCTTTCCGTGGCCGCTTTATGCGTCGCTCGATCTGGCGACGGGCAATATCGTCGAGGATCTGGCGCTCGGCGTCGATCTCGTCCGCCGCAGCCAGCCGCCGGTGTTCGAGCCGCGTGCGACCATCTGGTCCAATCCCTCCAGCGAGCAGGGCACCGGCACGCAGCGCGCGCGCTGGGAGGGCGGCTTCCTCGCCACCGCGCGCGGCTTCGGCCTGCCTCTGCTGCTGCGCGGCCTCGCCCGGCTCGACTGGCAGATGCTGTGGATGGGCCTGCACCTGCTCACCGCCCCGCTCACCCTGTTGCTGATGCTGAACGGTGCGGCCGTGCTGCTGTGGCTGCTGCTCTGGCTGATCGGCGCGGCGCCTTTGGCGGCGCCGGTCGCGATGATCGGGCTGGCCGGGCTGGTGGTGATGGCGGTGCTGGCCGCCTGGGCCGCCGCCGGCCGCGCGATGCTCTCCGCTTCGACGCTCATCCGCCTGCCGCTCTACATGGGCTGGAAGCTCGCCCTCTACGCGAAGATCGTGCGCGGGAAAGAAACTCCAGACTGGATTCGCACCGAGCGCGTCGACTGAGTGATTCCTTGAGACGGCTCAGCTCTGCTGAACCGTGGCCGCTCCCCCGGCCTCCCAAGCAGAGTATCCTAGATGGGAGGCCGGGTGGGGGAGCGGGCTGGTGCGGCACCGCGCCGTCAGGCGCATCAAAGGGCTCTTCCTAACCTGCAAGAAGCAAGCCGAATTGCCGTTCGCCGCCCGAACGGGTAACGCGGAGCGATGAACGAGATGTCTCTCACGGCCTCCGCGCCCCACGTGCCCGATCAGGCATCGGGGCTCGCGATCGTTTCGATCGCCAAGGCTTATGACAAGCGCCAGGTGCTTCATGACGTGAGTCTGGAGGTCGCGCGCGGCGAAGTGGTCGGCCTGCTCGGCCCGAACGGCGCCGGCAAAACGACCTGTTTCTATTCCGTCATGGGCCTCGTGAAGCCCGATGCGGGCCGTATCCTGCTCGACGGCAACGATGTCACCGGCCTGCCCATGTATCGCCGCGCGATCCTGGGCCTCGGCTATCTGCCGCAGGAAACCTCGATCTTCCGGGGGCTGTCGGTCGCTCAGAACATCATGTCCGTGCTGGAAGTGTCCGAGCCGGACAAGGCCGTGCGCGCCGAGCGGCTCGAATCGCTGCTGGGCGAATTCCATCTGGAGCGGTTGCGCGATGCGCCCGCCACCGCGCTGTCGGGCGGCGAGCGTCGCCGCTGCGAGATCGCGCGCAGCCTCGCCGCCGATCCCTCGATCATGCTGCTGGACGAGCCGTTCGCCGGCATCGATCCCATCTCGATCAGCGACATTCGCGATCTGGTGAAGGATCTGAAGCGGCGCGACATCGGCGTGCTGATCACCGATCATAACGTGCGCGAGACGCTCGACATCGTCGATCGCGCCTGCATCATCTATGATGGCCGCGTCCTCTTCCAGGGCAGCCCGGCCGATCTCGTCGCGAACGAGGATGTGCGCCGCCTGTATCTGGGCGAGAGCTTCGAGCTATAGCAGTGGCACCGGCCTCCTCAGGAACCCAGTTCGTCCTGAGCGAAGTCGAAGGACGTGCTGCAAGCGATGTCCTGTGTAGCCGTGCTTCGACTTCGCTCAGCACGAACGATTGATTGCGGCCCGCTGAAGCCATGAGCCTCGCCCCGCGCCTCGACCTGCGGCAATCCCAGTCGCTGGTGATGACGCCGCAGCTGCAGCAGGCGATCAAGCTGCTGGCGCTCTCCAATCTCGAGATCGAGGCGTTCATCGCCGAGGAGATCGAGAAGAACCCGCTGCTGACCGGCGGCCCGGAGGAGGGCGAGGCGCCCGCGCCCGATCCGGACGGCGAATGGGCCGGGGACGCGGCCGGGGATCTTGGCGGCGATCTCCCCGATGATCCTCCCACCGCCGATCGGCTGGTGGTGGCGGGCGATGCGGACGCCGATGCCCCGCTCGACGTCGATTATGGCGAGGAAACCTTCCACCACGACAGCGCGATCGATGCGGGCGGGCAGAGCGGCGGCTCCCTCTCCGACGAGGGCTTCGATTTCGACACGGTCGCAGCCACCGCGCTCTCGCTCCACGATCACCTCGCCGCGCAGGCGGGCGAGCGGCTGGACGGGATCGCCCTGCTGATCGCGCACCGCCTGATCGATGCGATCGACGATGCCGGTTACCTGACCGAGCCGCTCGACGATCTGGCGGCGCAGCTCGGGCTGGAACTGTCGCAGGTGCAGCCGGTGCTGGCCGTGATCCAGAGCTTCGATCCGTCAGGCGTCGGCGCCCGCAATCTGGCCGAATGCCTCGCCATTCAGGCGCGCGAGGTGGATCGCTACGATCCCGCCATGGCGGCCCTGCTCGATCATCTCGATCTGCTCGCGCGCGGCCAGCTCGCCCAGCTGCGCCGCATCTGCATGGTGGATGAGGAAGATCTGTCGGACATGATCCGGGAGCTTCGCAATTACGATCCGAAGCCCGGCCTGAAATTTGGCGGCGAGCCCGCCACCCCCGTCTCCCCCGATGTGTTCGTCGGGCGGCTTCGCGGCGGCTGGCAGATCGAGCTGAACAGCGCCACCCTGCCGCGCGTGCTGGTCGATCGGCGCTATCATGCCGAGCTGAGCGCGGGCGCCGCCAATCGCCAGTCCAAGGCATGGGTCGCGGATTGCCTCGCCAGCGCCAACTGGCTGGTGAAGGCGCTGGATCAGCGCGCGCGCACGATCATGAAGGTCACGACCGAGATCGTGAAGCAGCAGGAGGGCTTCTTCCTGCAGGGCGTCAGCCACCTGAAGCCGCTCACGCTGAGGACGGTGGCGGATGCGATCGGCATGCACGAATCCACCGTCAGCCGCGTCACCTCGAACAAATATCTCTCGTGCGAGCGCGGATTCTACGAGCTCAAATATTTCTTCACGAGCGGTGTCGCCGGCACGGACGGGGGCGATGCCGTCTCGGCCGAGGCGGTGAAGAGCCAGATCGCCAGGCTCATCGCCGAGGAAGGCGACGATATCCTGTCCGACGACAAGCTGGTCGAGCTGTTGAACGCCAAGGGCTTCGGCCTCGCGCGGCGCACGGTGGCCAAATATCGCGAGGCGATCGGGCTGGGCTCGTCGGTGCAGCGTCGCCGGGCGAGGGCGCTGGCGCGTTAGTCTGATCCGCTCACGCGGATGGCGGCACCGGCCCGCTCCCCCTCCCGACCTCCCACAGAGTATCCTGATTGGGAGGTGGGGTGGGGGAGCGGGCCGGTGCCGCCCGGTTCGGCTTTGCCGAACCGCTCAACATGTCAGCATCGCAACATCGCATCGCCATCGAACTATCCGTGCAAGACGACTCGCACAGAGAGGTCATGCTGCGGCGATGGGTCGCATAGCTGGAGTGGATCGGATGCGTAAATTTCTCACGGGCGCGGCGCTGGGCGTCCTGATGGCGGGCGCCGCGGTCGCGCAGAATGCCGGCGACGGCGCGGGCATGATGCCGCCGCCCCCGCCGCCGGGCGGCATGGAAGGCCACCGGCCGATGCGGGAACCGCTGAAGCGCGCGGACGTGCCGGCGATGGTCGCCCAGCATTTCGCGATGCTGGATCTCAACAAGGATGGCGTGTTCGACGATGCTGATCGCGTCGCGATGGTCGCCAAGCGCCGCGCCGACCGCGAGGCCGATATGAAGGCGGATCGCGATCGGATGTTCGCGATGCTGGATACGAACAAGGACGGATCGATCTCGCGCGCCGAATTCGATGCGCCGCCGCCGCCCCCGCCGGGCGAGCGTGGCCCGCGCGGTCCCGAGGGGCGCGGCGGTCCGGATGGTCCTGACGGTCGCGACGGACCTGGCGGACCCGGTGGTCCCGATCATATGCGCGGCCCCGGACCGGATGGTCCCGGCGAAGGCCCCGGTCGGATGGGCCGCATGGGCATGCGTGGCCATGGCGGCCCCGGCTTCGGCATGATGGGCGGCGGCCGCATGCTGGAAAAGGCTGATGCGAACCACGATGGCAAGGTCACGCTGGCCGAGGCGCAGAAGGCCGCGCTCGCCGCGTTCGACAAGGCCGACGTCAATCATGACGGCGTGATCGATCGGGACGAGATGATCGTCGCGATGCAGCACCGGATGCACGGCGACGGCCCGGACGGCGATCGTCGCCACGGGGGGCCGGAGGGAAAGTGATCCCGGAGGCGTCGCTCCTTCCCCAGCGGAGGAGCGGCGCCGGCCGTCTGCGGAAGGCGGGGCGGATGGTCAAGGTGCTCGAATAAAGCCCATCGTCATCTCGGACTTGTTCCGGGATCCACCGAGCGGCAAATTCGACGCCGCTGATCCAGCCGCACCGTGTATCCCGGAACAAGTCCGGGATGACGTTAGGGCTAATCAGTCCCGCCTTACTCGCCCCGCAGCGCCGTCTCCGCCTCCGCGATATAATCGCGCGTGATCGGCAGCGCGGTGCGATCGCGCACATATTGCAGCTGATAATTCACCATCTGCCCGTTGAAGAATCCGGTCATCGATCCGGCGAGGTAGAATTCCCACATCCGGTAGAAGCGTGGATCGTACATCGCCTCGATCTCGGCCTTCGCGGCCTGTGTGCGGCGCAGCCACCGCTCCAGCGTATGGCCATAATGGTGGCGCAGCGTCTCCACGTCGGTGGTGATCAGCCGCACCGCCTCGGTCGCCTCGGCGATTTCGGAAAGCGTCGGGATATAGCCGCCGGGGAAGATATATTTGACCGTCCATGGATCGGTCGGGCGGCGCGCGCCCATCCGGCCGATCGTGTGCAGCAGCATCACGCCGTCATCGGCCAGAAGCTTGCGACAGCGGGCGAAGAACTGGCGGAAATGGCCGGGCCCGACATGCTCGAACATGCCGACTGAGACGATCCGGTCATATTTGCCCGTCATCGCGCGATAGTCGATCAGCTCGAACTTCACCTTGTCCGCCACGCCCGCCGCCTCGGCCCGCTGGCGCGCGACGATCAATTGCTCTTCGGACAGGGTGATGCCCAGCACTTCGGCGCCGGTCTTTTCGTGGATGTAGAGCGCGAGCCCGCCCCAGCCGCAGCCGATCTCCAGCACGCGCAGGCCCGGCCGATCGAGCTTCAGCTTGGCGGCGATATGCGCCTTCTTGTCGATCTGCGCCTGTTCCAGGCTGTTGCCCGGATCGGTGAAATAGGCGCAGCTATATTGGCGGTCGACATCGAGGAAGAGATCGTAGAGCCGCGCCGACAGATCATAATGGTGGGCCACGTTGCGCCGGGCGCGGCGCTCGTAATTCCAGGTCCGCAGCCAGCCGCCGAGATCGTGGCCGGGCATCCGCACCTTGCGCTCCAGCTTGGCGCGGTCGCCGCGTTTCTCCCAGCGATTGTTCCAGGTGACCAGATCGATCAGGGCGTGGATGTCGCCCCGCTCCATGATCAGGCGCCCATCCATATAGGCCTCGCCCGCGCCGAGCGAGGGGGCGGAAACGATCCGTTCGGGCGTGGTGCGATCGGTGAAGCGCACCGCCACCAATTCCCGTCCCGGCACGGGCTCGCCATAGCGATAGACCCTGCCCTTATAGTCGGTAACCTGAAGCTCGCCCTTGCGGATCAGCTTCTTGAACGCACGATCGAATAGCCACATGCCCGGCTAGGTAATTGCTCAGGCCGGGAGTGCAATCTCTGCATTCGTCGCGGCGGCCTCGCGATCCCGCTCACTTCTGCGCTTTTTTTCGGCCGCGGTCTTCAGCTGGCCGCAGGCGGCATCGATGTCGCGGCCGCGCGGCGTGCGCACGGGGGCGGAGATGCCGCCCTTGAACACGATGTCCGAAAAGCGTGCGATCCGCTCCTTGGTCGAGCATTCATATTCGCTGCCCGGCCACGGATTGAACGGGATCAGATTCACCTTCGCCGGCAGATCATAATGGCGGATCAGGCGCACGAGTTCGCGTGCATGATCGTCGCTGTCATTCTTGTCCTTCAGCATCACATATTCGAACGTGATGCGCCGGGCGTTGTTGGCGCCGGGATAGGCGGCGCAGGCCGCCAGCAATTCCTCGATCCCGTATTTCTTGTTGAGCGGCACCAGCTCGTCGCGGACCTCCTTGGTCACGCCGTGGAGCGAGACGGCCAGATTGACGCCGATCTCCGCGCCCGCCCGTTCCATCATCGGGATCACGCCCGAGGTGGAGAGCGTGATGCGCCGCTTGGAGAGCGCGAGGCCGTCGCCGTCCATCACCAGCTTCAGCGCATCGCGCACCGCGTCGAAATTGTAGAGCGGCTCGCCCATGCCCATCATCACGATGTTGGTGAGCAGGCGCCCCTCGGGCTGGCTCGGCCATTCGCCCAGCGCATCGCGCGCCAGCATCACCTGGCCCACGATCTCGCCCGCCGTCAGGTTGCGGACCAGCCGCATCGTGCCCGTATGGCAGAAGCTGCAATTGAGCGTGCAGCCCACCTGGCTGGAGACGCAGAGCGTGCCGCGATCCGCATCGGGGATGAACACCATCTCGTAATCATGGCCGTCGTCGGACTGGAGCAGCCATTTGCGCGTGCCGTCGGTGGAGACTTGCGCCTCCATCACGCTCGGCCGGCCGACCACGAAGCGCTCCTCCAGCCACGGATGCATCGCCTTGGCGATGTCCGTCATGGCCGAAAAGTCGCGCGCGCCGCGATTGTAGATCCAGTGCCAGATCTGCTTGGCGCGCAGCTTCGCCTGCTTCGCGTCCAGCCCGGCTTCGGCCAGCACGTCGCGCAGCGTCTCGCGCGGCAGGCCGATCAGGTCGATCCGGCCATCGGGGCGCAGGGTTGGCGCGCGCGGCACGGGCACGGGATCGATCAGTCCGGGGATGGGCATGGGGGCGTTCATGATGCCGGCCCATATAGGGAAAATGTGCCGCTCCGGCTAGGATGGGTGGATATTCGGGCGGTGCCGTGTGCTTTTGGGCACGCCGCTCGCAGGAGCACGGTTTCCTTTCATACCACCAGACCTGCGGTGTCCGCTGGATCTAGCGCCCGCGCAGGCAGGCGACATCGGCGGCATCGATCGCGCTGGCGGCGCCTGCCGGGGCATAGCTGTCGGTCACGCGGCGGCCGTTGATCCGGGCGATCACGCGCAGCGTTTCGGCATCGCGCAGCAGGCGGATGATCTGCGTGCCATCCCGGCTGGAGGCGAGCCACCCGTCGGCACCGCGTGTCGTCAGCGGGAAGCGGCGATCCGCGATCGTCAGCATCGCATCATTCTCCGCCTCTCCCCGAAACCGCACGTGGATCTGGCGGAACAGCCGCCGCGTGGGCCAGGACGAGATGGTGATCGCGGCGGTGTCGTCCTTTCCTGATCTGGCGGGCTGGGCGATCGCGTAACAGGCGCCGCCGTCCGCCGTGCGAAACGCGCCCCAGCGGCCATATTGGCCGATCGCCTGCGGCCCGGATGCGGCGACCAGGCCCGGCGCCACCATCGTCACCATCAGGATCGCGCGCCGCTTCATCGCGCCCCCTCTGCTGCATGCGCGGGCCCCGCACAATGCGGCCATCCACAAGTCCCTTCCCGCAAAGCTCAAACAAACTCTGGCGGAGGCGGTCGCCCGCGCTATAAGCCTTGTCCCAGCGGATTTCGGGGCGGAATATGAAGGCGACGATCGAGCGAGCGACCTTGTTGAAGGCGCTGAGCCATGTGCAATCGGTCGTGGAGCGTAGGAATACCATACCGATCCTGTCGAACGTGCTGCTGGAGGCTTCGGCCGATGGCGGCCTGAAGCTGATGGCGACCGACCTCGATCTCCAGATCGTGGAGACGATCGGCGCCGCGGTGGATACGCCCGGCGCGATCACGGTTCCCGCGCACACGCTGTTCGATATCGCCCGCAAGCTCTCCGAGGGCAGCCAGGTCCAGCTTTCGGCCGCCGAGGGCAAGATGCTGATCGTGGCGGGCCGCGCGCGCTTCAATCTGCAGACGCTGCCGCGCGACGATTTCCCCGTGATTGCGGAAGGCGAGCTGCCGACCAAGTTCGAGCTGCCGGCCGAAACGCTGAAGCAGATCATCGACAAGACGCGCTTCGCCATCTCCACCGAAGAGACGCGTTACTATCTGAACGGCATCTTCCTGCACGTGTCGGACGATGCGACGCCGGTGCTGAAGGCCGCCGCCACCGATGGCCACCGCCTCGCGCGCGTCACCGTGCCGCGTCCGGACGGCGCCGAGGGCATGCCCGACGTGATCATCCCGCGGAAGTGCGTGGGTGAGCTGCGCAAGCTGCTGGACGAGGTGGACGGTTCGGTCGAAGTATCGCTCTCGCCCACCAAGGTTCGCTTCGGCATGGGCGCGGCGATCCTCACCTCCAAGCTGATCGACGGCACGTTCCCCGATTACAGCCGCGTCATTCCCACCGGGAATGACAAGCTGCTGAAGATCGATCCGCGCAGCTTCGAGGATGGCGTCGATCGCGTCGCCACCATCGCCAGCGAGAAGACCCGCGCCGTGAAGATGGCGCTGGAGCGCGACAAGATCACGCTCTCGGTGACCAGCCCGGAAAACGGCACGGCGGCCGAGGAGGTCCCCGGCGACTATACCAGTCTGCCGTTCGAGATCGGCTTCAACGCGCGCTATCTGCTCGACATTCTCGGCCAGATCGAAGGCGATTCGGTGGAGATCCACCTCGCCGACGCCGCAGCCCCCACGCTGATCCGCGAAAATGACAAGGCGCCGGCGCTGTATGTGCTGATGCCGATGCGGGTCTGATCCCGTCGCCCTGGCGAGGCCCGGGCGAAAGGATGAGCGCGTCGGGGTGTGCCCCGGTCGCTACCGGAACATGCTCGCATGACGGTTTGCTGGCGCGTCGCGGCGACCGGACGCATCCCGCTTGGCAAGGCATCGTGACCGCGCGACAAGGCCGGGGTGCAGAGCCTTCCCATCTTCGTGCGCGTGCGCGGCCTGCCTGTCATTTTGGTGGGCGAGGGAGCGGCGGGCGAGGCCAAGCGGCGCCTGCTGGAGCGCGCGGGCGCGACGATCGTCGATGAGACGGCCGACGCAAAGCTGGCCTTCGTCGCGCTGGATCAGCCCGATGACACCGCCGCACGCCTCCGCGCGCGCGGGCTTCTCCTGAACGTCGCCGATCGGCCGGATCTCTGCGATTTCACGCTCCCCGCGATCGTCGATCGCGATCCGGTGACGATCGCCATCGGCACCGGCGGCGCCTCGGCCGGCCTCGCGGCGGCATTGCGCCAGCGGTTGGAGGTGCTGCTGCCCCATACGCTCGGCGCGCTGGCGCGCACGCTGGCGGAGGCGCGGCAAGCGCTCCGCTCTTCTTATCCCGACGCGGGAGAGCGTCGCCGGGCGATCGCTGAAATGTTGATGCCGGGCGGTCCGCTCGATCCGATGATCGCCCAGGCCGATCCCGCTTTTTCTCCGCAAGAGAGGGAGGAGCCCTCCGCACGGGTGGAGCGGATCGAACTGACGTCTCGCGATCCCGACGATCTCACCCTGCGCGCGGCCCGCCTGCTCGCGCTGGCCGACCGCATCTATCACGCCCCCGATGCGCCCGCCGCCATCCTCAATCGCGCGCGCGCTGATGCGGTGCGGATCGTCGGGCCCGTTCCCACGTTGCCGCCGCCGGGCCTGTCGGTGGAATTGATCGGAAACGCATGAGTAATCGCTTCGCTATCGTGTTGGGCGCGGACGGGAAGGGGCATGAGGCGGAGCCGGCGCAGGCGTGCGCGCAGCAGCCCGATCCCGCGCGGCTCGTCTGGGCGCATCTGGACGGGCGCGAGGGCGGCACGCTGGAATGGCTGCGCGCCCACGGTGGCATGCCCGAGACGGTCGCCTACGCACTGACGGCGGTGGAGACGCGCCCGCGCTGCGAGGCGATCGGGGAGGGCGCGCTCGTCAATCTGCGCGGCCCCGCGCTCACGCCCGACGATGGCGATCCGCTCGTCTCGATCCGCCTGTGGCTGGAGGAAGGGCGCGTGATCTCGGTCAGCTATCGCCCGATCGCCACCCTGGGCGTGGTGCGCGAGCAGATGGAGGCGGGCCAGATCAAGGATCCGGGCGATTTCGTCTCGCATCTGGCGATGCTGATCACGAAGCAGATCGATCCCACCATCGCCGATCTCGGCGATCTGGTGGACGATTGCGAGACGATGCTGGAGCCCGATCAGGCCTATGACACGCGCCGCAGGATCGCACGCGCGCGATCCGAGGCGATCGTCTATCGCCGCTTCATCGTGCCCCAGCGGGAAGCGCTCACCGCTTTGGCGGGGCTCGACGCGCACTGGCTGGAGGAGGATGATCGCCTCCATCTGCGCGAGGCCGCCGATCGCTTCTCGCGCATGGCCGAGGAACTGGAATCGGTGCGCGAGCGATCGGCGCTGATCCACGAGCAGCTCACCGATCTGCGTGCCGAGCTGATGGAGGATCGCGCGCTGCTGATCTCGGTGGTCGCGCTGGTCTTCCTGCCGCTCACCTTCGTCACCGGCCTGTTCGGCATGAACGTCGGCGGCATCCCGCTCCAGCACGGCGCCGGCTTCTGGATCGTCGCGATCTTCTGCGTGGCGATGGCGGCCGTGGGCGGCGCCTGGTTCGGCGCGCAACACTGGTTCCGGCGATAGGGGGCGCAGGTTCATCCTCCCCGCCAGGGGGAGGTGTCAGGCAAAGCCTGACGGAGGGGGCGGAAGCGGATCGGTCGCTGTCGGCCCCTCCGCCGTCTGCGGCGCCACCTCCCTTGGCGGGGGAGGATGGAGGTCCGAGTCCTGCCGATCAGCGCGGCAGGGACGATCGCAAGCTACGCGATCAGCATCCCCGCCAGCGCCGCCGACATCAGGTTCGCGAGACTACCCGCGCACAGGGCCCGGATGCCCAGCTTGGCGATCATCGGGCGCTGGTTGGGGGCGAGGTTGCCCGTCACCGCCATCTGGATCGCGATCGACGAGAAGTTGGCGAAGCCGCACAAAGCGAAGGTGACGACGGCGGTGGCATGTTCGGACAAAGGCGGCGCCAGCTTGCCGAGGTGGATATAGGCCACGAACTCGTTCAGCACGATCTTCTCGCCGAACAGGCCGCCCGCCGCGCTCGCCTCGGTCCAGGGCACGTTGAGCAGATACATGACCGGCGCGAACACCGATCCCAGCAGCTTCTGGAAGGTCAGGTCGCTCTGCCCGATCAGGGCGCCCGCCTGTCCCAGCAGACCGTTGGCCAGCGCCACCAGCGCCACGAACGCCAGCACCATCGCGCCGACGGCCACCGCCAGCCGCACGCCCAGCTGCGCGCCCTCGGCCGCCGCCTGGATGATGTTGGCGGGGCGCTCCTCGGCCTCGTGCACGTCGGCCAGCGCGATCACTTCATCCTCCGCCACCTCGGTCGAGGCGCCGGCGACGGGGCGGGGATCGGGCATCATCAGCTTGGCCATCAGGATGCCGCCCGGCGCGGACATGAAGCTGGCCGCCAGCAGATAATCCACCTTCACGCCCATCGCGGCATAAGCGGCCAGGATCGTGCCGGCCACGCCGGCCATGCCGCTCGTCATCACGGTGAAGAGCTGGGTGGGCGTCAGGCTCGCCAGATAGGGGCGGATCACCAGCGGGGATTCGGACTGGCCGACGAAGATGTTGGCGGCGGCGCACAGCGACTCCACCTTGGAGACGCCGATCACCTTTTCGATCCCGCCGCCGATCCAGCGGACGATGAACTGCATGACGCCGAGATAATAGAGGATCGAGATGAGCGAGGCGAAGAAGATGATCACCGGGAGGGCGGCGATGGCGAAGGCATGGCCGCCGATTTCGGGGGACGCGATCGGCCCGAAGATGAAGTCCACGCCCGCCTGCGCATAGCCGAGCAGGGCGGCGACGCCTTCGGACAGGCCCCGGATCACCCGCCGTCCGGCCGGCACATAGAGGACGAGGATCGCGATGCCTGCCTGCAGCGCGAAGGCCGCACCCACCACGCGCAGCCGGATCGCCTTGCGGTCGCTCGACAGGGCCACGGCGACGGCGAGGAGGACGGCCATGCCGATCGGGCCGAGCAGGAAACGGTTCATCGGTCTTTCGGCGTCCTCATAGGGTGCGAGGACTGGCGACGTGCCCCCCGGCGCGCCTTTCGGTGCCTGCCCCGCAAGCGCAATAGCTTAGCCGCTTATCGGCGGGGGTAAATGCCTGTCGGTCAGGCGGCGCGGCGTTCGGTGGCCTGCGTCAGAGCGGCGATCTCCCGATCGCTGGCGCCGATCGCGCGCGCAATCTCCTCCTCGCTCGGCATGGGCTGTTCGATCAGGCAGCGGAAGCCGAGACCGGAGAAGGAGCGGAAGGGCGTGGCGGCGGCGAACGCCGCGACCGAATCCGCGCGCCGCTCGATCCCCGAAAGCGTGCCCGGCGGCAGTGCCACCGGCCGCCCGAACGCGCCACCGCAGGAGGAGCCGACCGAGCGGCCGTCGACGTCCACAATCGTCACGGTCATGCCGCGCCCGGTTTCGCGATCGGCGAGCCCGGCGGCGAACACCTCGTTCATCAGCTGCTGCCAGTCGAATTCCAGATAGAGCACCCCATCGGGCGCGCCGCCGCTCTGTGTGCGGATCGCCATCACGAAGACCAGCACCGCGCGATAATGGGAGAAGGGGTTCTGCCACACCGCGTCGGTGAACCAGGCGTCGGGATCGGCGCTCGCCATCGCCTTCATGAACTGATCGGCACGCGAGAAATCGTGCATCGCCAGATTGGGCGCCTCGTGCCCGCTCATGATCAGCCGGCCGTCGGCGGCGACGACAAAGGCGTTCAGATAGTCCTGGCTGGCCCTCACCATGTGGGCGAGGCGGGCATTGCCCACCGCCAGCGCCTCCGGCGTCCGCCGCATCACGCCCTCGGTGATCGCGGGATCGGTCGAGAGCATCGCGAGATGCGCGCCCCGGCCCGCCAGCGTGCGCGTGACCTGCGCCATCATCGTGTCCGCCAGCTCCACCAGCCGCGCGCCCTCGATCTCGGCCAGCATCTCGCTGGCGATGCCGTTGGCGAGATCCAACCGATCCAGCACGTCGGCGCGGAAAGCGGCGGCGGATTTGCGCGCCTGCCCCGCCAGCGCCTTCACCTCCTGCGCCACCACCGAAAAGCCGCGCCCGGCATCGCCGGAGCGCGCGGCCTCGATCGTCGCGTTCAGGGCGAGCAGGTTCGTGCGGCCGGCCACGCGCTCCGATTCGGCCGCGTGCAGCTCCACTTCTTCTCGCAGGATCGACAGCAAAGCTCGGATACGACGCGGCATGAAGATGTCCCGTTGACCGATGAACGGCGCAACCTACGCGTGCGTTGGTAAATAAGGCATTACCGTTACAGAGGCGCCGCAGAGCGGCTGTTTGCTGATGTGCCTCCGGCGCATGCGGTACCGACAGCAATGCGCTTTTCAGCACATTGCCCGAAGCGTCTGCTGGACAGGGTGCGCCTCCGTCCCTATCCGGCCTTGGGCATGAGCGTCGCCCCGCAAGATTGCATCCTGATCGTCGATTTCGGCAGCCAAGTGACCCAGCTGATCGCGCGCCGCGTGCGCGAAGCGGGCGTCTATTGCGAAATCGCTCCCTTCAACGCCGCCGATGCGGCTTTCGATCGGATGAAGCCCGCCGGCATCATCTTCTCGGGCGGGCCTTCGTCCGTGATGTGGGAGGATAGCCCGCGCGCGCCGCAGCGTTTCTTCGAAAGCGGGCTGCCGATTCTCGCGATCTGCTACGGTCAGCAGACGATGGCGCATCAGCTGGGCGGGCGCGTCGCCCCCTCCGACAATCGGGAATTCGGCCGCGCCTTCATCGATGTGGTCGGCGAGTCGGCCTTGTTCGACGGGCTGTGGAAGCAGGGCGAGAGCCACCAAGTGTGGATGAGCCACGGCGATCGCGTCGAGGAACTCGCCCCCGGCTTCTCGATCGTCGCCCGCTCCGAGGGCGCGCCCTACGCGATCGCCACCGATGAGAAGCGCCGCTTCTATTCGATGATGTTCCACCCGGAGGTGGTCCACACGCCGGACGGCGGCAAGCTGATCGCCAATTTCGCGCGCCACATCTGCGGTCTCGCGGGCGACTGGACGATGGCAGAATTCCGCGCCGCCAAGATCGCCGACATCCGTGCGCAGGTGGGCACGGGTCGCGTGATCTGCGGGCTTTCGGGCGGCGTCGATTCCGCGGTGGCGGCGGTGCTGATCCACGAGGCGATCGGCGATCAGCTGACCTGCGTGTTCGTGGATCACGGCCTGATGCGGCTGGGTGAGGCGGAGCAGGTGGTGAGCCTGTTCCGCGAGCATTACGGCATCCCGCTCGTCCATGTGGACGCCAGCGAGCGTTTCCTGGGCGGTCTCGCCGGGCTCACCGATCCGGAGGCCAAGCGCAAGTTCATCGGCAAGGCCTTCATCGAATTGTTCGAGGCCGAAGCCAAGAAGATCGGCGGCGCTGATTTCCTCGCGCAGGGCACGCTCTATCCCGATGTGATCGAGAGCGTCAGCTTCACCGGCGGGCCTTCGGTCACGATCAAGAGCCACCACAATGTCGGCGGCCTGCCCGAGCGGATGAACATGCAGCTGGTCGAGCCGCTGCGTGAGCTGTTCAAGGATGAAGTGCGCGTGCTGGGCAAGGAGCTGGGCCTGCCGGACATCTTCGTCGGCCGCCATCCCTTCCCGGGGCCGGGCCTCGCCATCCGCATTCCGGGCGAGGTGACGCAGGAGCGGTGCGACATCCTGCGCAAGGCCGACGCCATCTATCTCGACGAGATCCGCCGCGCGGGTCTGTACGATGCGATCTGGCAGGCCTTCGCGGTGCTGCTCCCCGTCCGCACCGTGGGCGTGATGGGCGATCACCGCACCTATGATTCGGTCTGCGCGCTGCGCGCCGTCACCTCGACGGACGGCATGACGGCGGACATCTACCCCTTCGACGCCGCCTTCCTCGCCCGCTGCGCCACGCGCATCGTGAACGAAGTGCAGGGCATCAACCGGGTGGTCTACGATTACACCTCCAAACCCCCCGGCACGATCGAGTGGGAATAATTCCCGCGCCGCCGGAAGCCGCCGAAACTGCGATTTTCTGCGATGTAACCCTCTGAAAACAAAATAATTTCCTGTCGTCATCTATCACCGTCGATCACCGGCCTAGCGTTCCGGTTTGTGGACAGAGTGACGGACTGTGGAAGTATTGCGCAACGCGATTTTCGCGAATACCGTCACGGCAATTGAAGTCGTGACGGTATTTTTTTCGCCGTAAGCATCTGTAATGCTTACGGAAAGATCCCTTGCGGCCTCTAAAAATCGCCTGACGGTATTTTTAGCTCGGAGGCTCATATGCTCACGGACACAGCTATTCGATCGCTTAGAACAAGAGAAAAGCCATACAAGGTAACGGACAGGGACGGTATGTATGTTCTCGTCTCCGTAAAGGGCTCGATTTCATTTCGTCTAGACTACAGGCTTCACGGCCGACGCGAGACTATTGTCCTTGGAAAGTATGGGCCCGATGGTCTTTCGCTAGCTCGGGCGCGCGAGAAGTGCATAGATGCTCGGCGACTTGTTGCGGAGGGCCAGTCTCCCGCGATCGAAAAGCAACGGGAAAAGCGACGCATCAAGGAAGCGAAGAGCTTCGGCGAGTTCGGCGAAAAGTGGCTCACTGCCGCCCCGATGGCCGACAGCACGCGGGCGATGCGGCGGTCGATCTGGGAGCGGGAGTTGCTCCCCGCATGGCGTAACCGCCTACTGACGGAGATCAGCCCCAACGACCTTCGCGCTCACTGCGGCAAGATCGTCGATCGAGGCGCTCCGGCTACCGCTATCCATGTCCGAGACATCCTGAAGCAGATTTACGGATTTGCGATTCTGCACGGCGAGAAGGTCGCGAACCCCGCCGATGAGGTCGGGCCTGCTTCGATTGCAACCTTTGTTCCGAAGGACCGCTCGCTCTCGCCGAGTGAGATCCGCGTGATGCTCAAGCAATTGGAACACGTAGCGACGCTGCCGACGATCCGACTAGGCATGCGGTTGTTCTTGATGACGATGGTCCGCAAGAGTGAGTTGCAGGACGCGGTCTGGGACGAGGTCGATTTCGAGAACGCCGTGTGGACGATTCCGAAAGAGCGCATGAAGCGGTCGAAGGCCCACAACGTCTATCTGTCGGCCCAGGTGCTCGACATCATGGTCGCATTGAAGACCTGCGCCGGCAACTCAAAGTACCTACTCCCATCGCGGTACGATGCCGACGCCCCGATGTCGCGCGCGACCTTCAACCGCGTGACATATTCGGTGGTTGAGAGGGCGAAGAGTGAGGGGCTGCCGCTAGAGCCGTTCACCGTCCATGACCTGCGACGTACCGGGTCGACGCTGCTAAACGAGCTAGGCTTCAACCGCGACTGGATCGAGAAGTGTCTGGCGCATGAGGATGGGCGGTCGTCTCGGGGCGTCTATAACAAGGCCGAGTACGAGCATCAGCGCCGCCACATGATGCAAGAATGGTCGAACCTTATCGAAGCGTGGACAGCGGGCCAGAAGTATATTCCCACGCTCATGCCCAAGGCGATGGGCATGCTCGAACTCGATCCTACTGTGTGACGGGCTTCGCGCGACGCAAGCGAACATCAGGTGTTGGCGCGAGTTTGATGGACTTCGCGCGGGAGGCCGCACGTCGCGCGTCAAGCCATTGCTCCACCTCCCCGAGATCCCAAACGACGCATCGAGAGGTCAGATAGAAGCGCTGAGGAAACTCACCGCGTTGCTCCATCTCGAAGATGGTGCTGTCAGCTAGGGGCACGATTTCGCGGAGCTGCTGTCGGCGGATGGTTCGCCGCGAGGCGGCTGGGGTAGTGTTCGTGCCCATGTAATTCTCCGCGTTTTCCGAGGCGCGGCGATAGAAGGCGATAGATGCGGGGACCGGAAGCCCTCTGATGCCGGAGAGCGGTTGTTTCGCATGTTCGGCGGCAAATCGGCGGGTTTGAAAAGTTAAACATATCATTCGGGACCGGGAGCGCGGCGCCCCTAGCTTCGCCTTCGGTCGGCGCAGCTCGTCTACTGGCGCGTCTCGACCGTCTGACACAAGCGCGTCTGGCGCGGCCTCGAAGCGACGGTCACCGGATGGGTGCCTATGACGTGAGCAGCTTCGGTATGCGGTCAGTCTGCGCTGCGGGCGGCAGCGACCGCAGCCGTATTCTCGTAGAACTGACCGCTCGCGATCTTGCCATTCCGCATCTCAAGCCGCGCGAGAAAGTCGCTGTCGGCGATCCTCGCCGTTTCGCGGTGCCGCAGGCGAAAGTGGCCCTCGACGAACACCTGGGTGCCAGCGTTGGTGTACCGCGTGGTCTCGTAGGAGAGCAGCTCGTACTCAGAGTAGAGAAGCGCCGTGAGACGCTGATAGCCCTCACGACCTTTATGCTCGTAGCCGGCCCAGGGAATGGCGGCGCGAAGCTCGTCATTGCATGCGCAGGAAACCACAAAACGGAAATCGGGTTGAACGAAGTTCGCAAATGAGCCGTCCAGCTCGCCGCAATACTGCGCTGCGAAGAAGCCCTTAGCCGCCTTGATATTTGGCTCGTCTGACGAGATTTGAGCGTCGGTGGTGTGCCAGCAATTGCGTTCGGTTCCCGTCGTTGTTGCACCGCTATGGTGGCTGGCGCGGGCCGCCTCCCGCGGTGTCGACGGTGCGCCCGAAGCGGCACTTTCCGTCTCCTCGATGCTCATCTTCACTCCCTTTTGCGCGACTGGGCCAAGATGACAGTTGTTCGTCGATTGATAAGGCTAGCGAAAAGTGACACACCGTTGCTTATGACGACAACAGTAGATTTCGCAGAAATGCAGGCTTTTATCGCCGTGGTGGTCGAAGGATCGTTCACCACAGCTGCGGAACGCTTGAATACCGATAAGGCGCGGATAAGCCGGATCGTGCGGCGGATGGAAGAAAAGCTCGGAGCGCGGCTTCTCAATCGGTCGACGCGACACCTTAGCGTGACAGAGGTGGGGCGGGACTATTTCGAGCGTGTTTCGTCGATCGTTAAGGCGGCTGAGATGGCCGAAGCCGCCGTGGCGCAGCGCGCGGAGGAACCGAAAGGCCGCCTCAAAATAACTGTTGGTGCCGAGTTTGGGACGATGCGGGTCGATGGTTGGATTGCGGCCTTCCTTCATAGGTGGCCGAAGGTGAGCATCGAAACGGAATATACCAACCGCCTTGTCGATATCATCCATGAGGGCGTGGACGTAGCGATCCGCATAGGTTCGTTGGAAGATTCAGAGCTGTCGGCACGCAAGCTGGGGGAGCTGAGCTACGGGTTGTATGCGTCTCCCGGCTATCTGGATCGTGCGGCACCACTTCGCACTGTTGATGACCTGAAGCGACATGATCTGATTATGCACGCGCCGCGCGGTCGCCCCGGTTGGACGTTAGTGAATGGCGAGAAGACGGAGAAGGTTTTGCATACGCCGCGCTGCGCTCTCGACAACACGGTGGCGGCTATGAACGCCGCTCTATCGGGTTTGGGGATCGTGCAGCTTCCAACATACATGGGTGAACCCCATGTGGCGGGTAGTCGGCTTACAAGGGTGCTGCAGGGCTGGGCGCGTATCCCTGTGCCGGTCCACGCTGTCTTTGCGTCGACGCGCTACATGGACCCCAAGGTTCGGGATTTTGTGGACGTCTGTCGCGATGGCTTCAGGAGCGACGTCGAAGGGTGACGTTGAGATATTCTGCGGGGCGGCCGACGACGTGGTCTGCCACGTGGCACACCCCCCAAGGGCGCCGATCAGACTACCGATATTGTCATTCCGGCTTGCCGTAGCCGTTCGGCCAGCATGGTCCCGATAGCGACTGCGGGCGTCAGGACTCCGAATCTCGCGGGTAACGATGGGTGGTTCAATGCCAGGGCAAGCGCGCATTCGCAGGCACATGCGACGGTGATGCGGTTCCCTGCATCTCCATCGCCAGTGATCTGGGCGGAGCCCGTCACGCCCGCAGCTCCGACGCCACGCACAACGAGTTGAAAGCGAGCGCGGTCCATTTGCTCGGCACTTGGACCGGTGCCGGGCCTAATGCGGTTTTGAATCAGCCGCCTCGCCCATGGTTGCCGTAATGCGATCCCCAGCAAGCGAAGGGCCGCGGCGAATGTAGCCGCCTCCCGCCAGCTCTCAAAAACGGCATATTCCTGGAAGGTGATATTGCGTCCGAGCAGAGCTGCGCTTCGCCGAACGGCGCGGGTGTCCGAAATGCCGAGTGGCGAGGGCGCAAGCCACGCCCCAAGTTCGCCGCCGCGCAAAAGCCCCGTGGGATCTCGTTCAATATCCTGGGGCGCACCGCCCGGCTCCGGCCCTAGGAGGAACGGGTCGCGCTCTATCATGGCGTCGCCGGATTCTATGGCGTCGACGATACTGGCAATCGTCCCTCCGTTAAACGAGCCGCCCACAATGGAAACGGTAGCGGTGGCCTGGTGGAGCGTCCCTCCTAGCCGCTCATCGAGCAAGGCCACCGCCAGGTCCGCAGGCAGTGAGCTGGCGCCGCAGAAATTGACAACCTTGACCTGTCGCTCCTCCGCCTTGGCGTGGCAGCGATCGATCAATCGGCGGATGCGCGCTGTTTCACCGCTGATGTCGGCGTAATCGGTGCCCGCCTCGATACATGCTTCGACAAGCTTGTCGCCGTACAGCTTGAATGGTCCGGCCATGTTAAGCACGACGCGCGCGCGCTTCGCCAAATCCGCAAGGGCAGCGGGATCGGCCCCGTCTGCGACCACGATCGGGACGTTGACACCGGCTTTGTTCATACTGCTGGAGCTTCTTCCGCCGATTGCCCAACGGAGATCTTTAGGTGCTTTTTCGGCGAGATAGCGGGCAGCCTGCTGGCCGGTGAAGCCGGACGCGCCGTATACTATCAGATCGAATTCACGCATCTTCTGGCCTGCCCCGCGCTAGCGCTTGCTCGCTACTCTTAGGCTAATGCGCATTAGCATCGGCGGGGGTGAAGTAGCGTTGTCCCTCTAGACAACGGTCTGTCACAGTTTGGCAGCCTAATTGCGAGAGCTAGCGCCTGACAGGCCGTCACTCCTGGATTAGCGCATGCACATTCTCTTCAATCCAGTCGGTCAGTCCCGCCATGCGGTCCGCAGCCTCCATCCCCAACGTGGTCAGCGTGTATTCGACGTGTGGCGGGACGACCGGATAGCTCTTGCGAACAAGCAGGCGGTGGCCCTCGAGTTGCTGAAGGCTTCTGGCAAGCATGCGTTCGCTCACTCCGCCTACTTTCCTACGAAGTTCGGCGAAGCGCATGGTGCCGTCACGCAGCGCGATCAGCAGCAGGACGTTCCATTTACCCGTCAGGTGCATCAGCACCTCCCGAGAACGACAGTTCGCGTCAAAAACTTCACCGCGTGCGAGCTGACGCGCGAGGTGGTCAGTGCGCTTCTCTTTCATACTAACCTCGGTGTTGGTACTTATCGCGAGTGCGGTATAGGCATAGGTGGCTTGCTCCATTTTCGAAAGGAGCAATCATGTTCGCAGTCACCGGCGCCACTGGCCAGCTCGGCCGCCTTGTCCTCGCAGCGCTTCTGCAGCGTACCGCCGCCAACCAGGTCGTCGCCCTTGTCCGCGATCCGGCCAAAGCCGCCGACCTGGCCGGGCAGGGCGTAGCGGTCCGCCCGTTCGACTATGACGCCCCAGAGCGTTTGGTTGAGCCGCTGGCGGGGGTGACGCGACTGCTGTTCATCTCGTCCGACACGCCCGACCAGCGCATCGCTCAGCATCGCGCCGTGGTCGACGCAGCGGCGCGGGCCGGCGTTGAGTTGATCGCCTATACCAGTATCATCCACGCCGACGCGAACCCGATCAGTCTTGCGGAGTCGCACCGCGAAACCGAGCGCGCGATCGCCGCGAGCGGCGTTCCCTACGCCATCCTGCGCAATGGCTGGTACAATGAGAATTACCTGATCGGTGCCGAAGCTGCGATCGCGCATGGCGCGCTGCTCGGCAGCACGGGCGACGGTGGGATTTCGGGCGCCGCCCGCGCCGACTATGCTGAAGCGGCGGCCGTGATCCTTACCGAGCCGCTGGCTCCAAATCGCGTCTACGAGCTGGCGGGTGATGAAGCCTTTACCCTGTCGGATGTCGCTGCGGCGCTGGGCGAAGCCAGCGGCAGGACGGTCGAATATCGTGATCTGCCCGAAAGCGGCTACCGCGAGGCTCTGATCGGTGCCGGCCTACCTGATGGGTTCGCAGCGGCGTTGGCCGAGTACAGCGCCAAGGCCGCGGGCGGCATCTTGGCCGATGGCTCGCGCACGCTGAGCGGGCTGATCGGCCGCCCGACCGAGACCATACGTGCGACGGTTCTGCGCGCGCTTGTCGGGGCGTCGGCGGCGGGAGCGGCACGATGACCGACGAAGCCGGTTTCGACTTCTTCTATGATGCCGGCTCTTGCTCGCTGGCGGTCCGGATCGTGCTTGAGGAAGTGGGATGCGCCTATCGCGCGCATCGTGTGTCGGCGCGCGCGGCAGATCGTGACACGCTCGGCTCTGCCTGGCTCGCGCGCAATCCCAAGGGTCGTGTGCCAGCATTATCTCCGGTGCCCGGTCGCGCGGGTGGAGAGCCGTTCTTGCTCACCGAGGTTCCTGCGATCCTGACGTGGCTCGCCCGGCTGCGACCGGACCTCGACCTGATGCCCGCAGATCCCGCGCGAGAAGCGCGCGCGCTCGAATGGATGAACTGGCTGTCCGGATGGGTCCATGCGGTCGCGTTTGCGCAACAGTGGCGCCCTGAGCGCTTCAGCGCTGATGCCCCAGCGCATGCCGGTATCAGGGCCAAGGGGCGCGGCAACCTGCTCGATGCGTTCGACGCGATCGAGCGCATATTGGTGGACGGGCGCCAATGGGCGGTTGCCGATGCCTACTCTGTCGTCGACGCGTTCCTGCTCGTCTTCTATCGATGGGGCGGCCTCGTCGACGTCGAGATGGGCCGCTATCCGGCCTGGGCCGAGCTTACCGCCCGGACCCTGCAGAGACCGGCAGTTATTCGGGCGTTCGACAAAGACGAGCTGAGCATGCCAGTCTGATGTGCCTCGCGGTCGTGCAGCGGCCCTCGTCCGCCGACCGCTTCAGGCCTGCCATCGCCAACGTGGCTCGCGCGGGTATTGTCTGCTAGAGGGGCAACAGTCTGTTGCCCTTGGTCGGACTGTTATCTTCTCAATCAAATTCATAATTTGCTGCTGTCGCCTGCTGCGATGCTCGCCGTCCTAAGGCTCGCGAGACAGTGACGGCGCATGAATCCTGTCGGCGGCTACCGCCCTGAGAAGAAAGATCACGAACATGACACAGACAATCGGCATCATCGGCTCCGGCCTCGTCGGCAAGGCCATTGCTCGTCTTGCAACCTCAGCCGGCTACAAGGTCGTCATCAGTAACTCTCGCGGCGCGGAAACCGTCAAGGAACTGGTCGAGGAGCTTGGTCCGCTGGCGAGCGCCGGCTCTACCGAGGAAGTGATCGCAGCGGGTGACATCGTCACGCTCTCGATCCCGATCGCCGCTTCCGAGCAGCTGCCTGCCGACAAGTTCGCGGGCAAGGTCGTCCTCGACCAGACGAACTATTATCCCGCGTTCGGCAATAACGACGTTCTCGATAAGGCCGAGCTGACTTCCAGCGAGCTGATCGCGCAGCGTCTGCCGGGTTCGAAGGTCGTCAAGGGCTTCCACAACCTGAGCTGGCTCCACATGAAGGCCGACGCGACGCCGAGCGGTTCGGCTAACCGCACGACGCTGCCGATCGCGGGCGACGACGCCGGCGCGAAGCAGGCGGTGACCGAGTTCTTCGACAAGATCGGCTTCGATGCGATCGACGCGGGCTCGCTCGCGGACAGCTGGCGCATCGAACCGAGCACGCCGATCTACTTCTGGCCGTACGCTCCGAAGATGGATCTGCAGGCGACGGGTCCGGATGCCGAGGCCGCCTACACGCAGCCCGGTAAGCCCGTGTCGCGCGAAGAAGCGCAGCACCTGATCGAAACAGCAGATCGCCCGTCGCCGATCGGCGGCACGTTCGATGGCATGCCGCAGGTCCATGTCGACCTGTTCATGGCCCAGGCCAGCGCCGCTACCACCGCCAACTGAGCCCCCCGCCGGACGCCTGCCCCCCGGCGTCCGGCACCCGTTGCGGGCGGCCCTGCGAAAAGTCGCAGGGCCGCCCGCATTCAGGAGCTGCAGCGATGCCAAGCCAAGACCATTTGACCCCTTTCCTCGAAGCGATGCACGAGGGCGACCTTGCGCGCGCAAGCGAGCATCTGTCCGAGACCGTCGAGCTCAACAGCCCGATCCTCCCGACGCCATTCAAGGGGCGGGACAGCGTGATCGCCGTCCTCGGCGCACTGCTCTCCACGATCGACGCGTTCGAGCCGAAGAAGATGATGCGCGACGGCCCCGACGTCATCGCTATCCTCACGATCCGGTTCGAAGACCATGTGATCGATGCGTTCGACCACGTGCACCTTGATGCGGATGGCCGCATTGAGACGATGACGATCGCGTGGCGCCCGTTGCCTGCCGTGGTCGCTATCCAGCAGCGGCTCGTTCCCAAGCTCGGTGGGCAGGCCATGCAACTCGTTCCGCTCGAGCAATAGGCATCCTAAATTCACGTTGCGGACCAGCGCCGACCGGCGCGGCCCGTTGTCGTCGCGATCGAACAAGAAGGAACATGACATGCAAGGTGGAACGCGGCCCGGTCCCGATCATCCGATCAGCGTCGAACCGGCGGAAGAGAAGGTTATCGTGCGGATCGGAGACACAGTTGTGGCAGAGAGCCGCAATGCCCTGATCCTTCGCGAGGCCAGCTTGCCGCCGGTCTTCTACATTCCGCGCAGCGAGATCGCGATGGAGGCGCTTACCTCTAGCGACACGCGCACCCATTGCCCATACAAGGGCGATGCAAGCTACTTCAGCGCGCACGATGGCGCCGCCAAGGATGTTGCCTGGTCCTACGAAGATCCCTTCGACCATATGTCGGTCATCAAGGGGCATCTTGCGTTCTATCCAGATCGCGTCGACGCGATCGAAACAGCACCGCGTGATTGAATGTCAGCTCACCGCTAGCTGCGCCGATTGCTATGAAATGCGCCGCATGACAGGGCGTTGTCCATGACGACGACAGTTGGCTTTTCCGAGATGCAGGTCTTCGTCGCGGTGGTGACGGAGGAATCCTTCACCGCTGCGGCCGAACGGCTCGATACCGACAAAGCGCGGGTGAGCCGGATCGTGCAGCGGGTCGAGGAAAAGCTGGGCGCCAGACTGTTGAACAGATCGACGCGCCGGCTCAGCGTGACCGAGGCCGGTCGGGATTATTTCGAGCGCGCCACGTCCATCCTGGCGGCGGCAGAGGCGGCGCAAGCCGCTGTCGCTCAACAAAGCCAGGAGCCCAAGGGCCGCTTGAAGATCTCAGCGACACCCGAGTTCGGCACGACGCGGGTGGATGACTGGATCGCCGCCTATCTGTCGAGATGGCCTCAGGTCAGCGTGGAGACCGTTTATTCGATCCGGCTCGTCGACATCATCCATGAGGGCATCGATGTGGCGATCCGCATTGGCGCCCTGCAGGATTCCGATCTGTCGGCGCGCAAGCTCGGAGAGATAACCTACGGCCTCTATGCTTCGCCCGCATACCTGAAACGCGCCGCGCCGGTCCTCACGGTCACTGATCTCAAGGACCATGATCTCATCATGAAAGCGTCGAGTGGCCGCCCGACTTGGACGTTGGTCGATGGTCAGGCGACGGAGAAGGTGACGCACACGCCGCGCTGCGTGCTCGATAACATCGTTGCGGCGAAGAACCTGACGCTATCCGGATTGGGAATTGCGCAGCTTCCACGATTCATGGCCGAGCCGCACGTCGTCGAAGGTAGGTTGGTCCGCCTCCTGCCAGATTGGGCCAGCATTCCGATGCCGGTCCACGCTGTTTTTGCCTCGACGCGCTACATGGACCCGAAAGTCCGTGGCTTTATTGATCTTTGTCGCGACGCCTTTGAAGATGATGGTGGTGGTCCGGATCAGGCCCGGGGAGAACCCGCTGTCGCTACCGCTATGGAACATGCCCTAGGCTAACCCCCCAGCCTACCGACGTTTTCAAGCGAGCGGGCGTGCCGCTCCGCTCTCTCGCCGTGCGCCAACTGTTGTTCATGGAAACAACAGACTGAGGCTAAACGGTCATCTAATCTATTTCGGAACCATATCCTAACTTTCGATTGGGCCGCTCCCCTAGGGCGCGAAGATCGAGGCTAGTAGGATATCAAATGAGGATCGGAATTTTAAACGCCGGCAATCTCGGCAGTCGTTTGGCCCGCGCCTGGGCAGCCGCAGGCCATGAACTTGTCATCGCGAAAGACGGCGAGGACCGGAAGATCGAACCTCTTCTTGCGGAGCTGGGCGACAGAGCGCGGCTCGGCACGATCCGCGAGGCGGCGGAGTTCGGCGAAGTCGTGCTTTTCTCGATTTACTGGCCGCGGGTCGAGGCGATCGTCGGCGAAGTCGGCGACGCGCTAGACGGCAAGGTCGTGATCGAGACCATGAACCCGCTCGGCGTCACCGCCGATTTCGTGCACTTCCATGATCTGGACTTCATGCGCGACAGCTCGACTTCGGAAGATCTGCAACGGCGCTTGCCAAAGGCGCGCATCGTCAAGGGGTTCAACCTGATCGCAGCCCCGTCGCTCGAAGCGGCAGCATGGTCGGCATCGCCGGTGAAGGCCAACGTCTTCTACGCAACCGACGACAAGGCCGCCGGTGACGTAACGCGGAGCCTCATCGGTGACGCTGGTTTCAAGCCGATCAACGCCGGCGATCTCAAGGGTGCCCGGCAGCTCGAGCAGGTCGGCGTGTTCCTGCATCACATCGCGGACAATGAGTTTGGCGGCGACGCTGACCTGATCCGCCTCGCGCTCGCGGTCGTCGTAGCCAATCCTGGCCCGATCACGCGCGAACGTGTCGCCTGATCGAGCGCACCAGCTCGACCGAAAATCCCAGATTTGCAAACCGCTTTACGAAGGAAATCTCCAATGGCGCAGACTTTGAATGGCAAAACCGCTCTCGTGACCGGCGCGGGCCGGGGCATCGGCCGGACGATCGCTGAACGGCTCGCGGCCGACGGCGCGACGGTGGCGATCACGTACAATGCCAGCAGCGCTGGCGCGGAAGAGGCGGTCGAAGCGATCGAGAAGGCAGGCGGGACTGCCTTCGCGCTACAGGCTGACCTCTCGGATGCTGGGTCGATCCCTAGCTTGTACGACGAGCTGGATCGCGAGCTGACGGAGCGCAACGGCAGCAAGACGCTCGACATTCTCGTCAACAATGCCGGCAACTCAGGATGGGGCGGTCTCGCCGATGCTACGCCTGAGGCTTGGGACTTGCTGATCGCGGTCCATGCCCGCGCACCGTTCTTCATGGTCCAGTCGGCGCTCAGCCGTCTGTCCGATGGCGCGCGGATCATCAATATCTCGTCAGGCCTTTCCACGCGCCCGCAGCCGATGGTGCCGATCTATTCGATGGCCAAGGCGGCGATCAACAACCTTACTCACGCGCTTGCGATGGAGCTTGGTCCGCGCGGGATCGCGGTGAACGCGGTGGCCCCGGGCTGGACGCGGACCGACATGAACGCTGCCGTCCGAGAGGACGCCAACACCGTGAAGGCAATCGAGGCCGACACCGCGTTCGGCCGTTTCGGCGAAACGTCGGACATCGCCGCGGTCGTTGCCTTCCTCGCTTCGGACGATGCTGGCTGGGTCACCGGTCAGGTGATCGAGGCAAGCGGCGGCTACCGGCTCTGATCGACTGAACTGCCCCGGCGTCGGCGTACTCACGCGTCGGCGCCGACAACGGCGCGCCGCCACGCTGGCGACGACCAAACCATTCATAGGCTGGGAGATGAGTGATGAAGGTTGGAATCATAGGGTCAGGGGAAATTGGCGGCTCGCTGGCACGACGGCTCTCGACGCTGGGCCATGATGTTTTCATCGCCAATTCGCGCGGCCCGGGATCGCTTGCAGATCTCGCCGCCGAAACCGGCGCCAAGGCGGTGACCATCCATGAGGCGGCGCGCAGTGGCGAGGTCGTCTTCGTCGCAATCCCGGCCTTCAGGATCGTCGATCTGCCGAAGGATCTCTTCGACGGTGTGGATGCCGATGTCGCCGTCGTGGAGACGGGGAATTACTATCCCCAGGAGCGGGATGGGCGGATCGATCCGATCGAGGATGGTGCGGCTGAAAGCCGTTGGGTCGCAGATCAGCTCGGCCGCCCGGTGCTGAAGGCCATCAACAACCTGCACTGGCAGAGCCTGCTCAACGGCGGCAAGCCGGCAGGCACGCCGGGACGCATCGCGTTGCCGGTGGCCGGCGACAATGCGAGCCACAAGGAGAGAGTCATCAAGCTCTTCGACGAGCTGGGCTATGACGGGATCGACGCCGGCCCTCTCGACGAGTCCTGGCGGCAGCAGCCGGGCACCCCGGTTTATGCTGCCAATCTCGACGCGGAAGGCGTCCGCAAGGCGCTGGCCGAGGCGAGCCCGGAGCGCAAACCGGAGTTCCGCGCGACGCCCGGCAGCAGCATCGGCAAGCCATAGGAGGTCTTGATGGACATGGGGCTTACAGGTCGAACCGCCTTGGTGACCGGTGCGAGCCAAGGCATCGGCGAGGCGATCGCCCGAGCATTGCACGCCGAGGGTGCCAATGTGGCGCTCTTGGCTCGCAGCGAGGGCAAGCTGGTATCGATCGTCGAGGCGCTGGGAGATAGGGCGTTTGCGGTCGGCGGCGACGTCACCAACGAAGAGAGCTTAGCGCAGGCGCTTGCCACGATCGAAGCGAAGCTCGGGCCGATCGACATTGTCGTGAATAATGCGGGTGGCTTAAGGTCGTCGACGGGCGGGCTGTTCCGGCCTTTCGAGGATGTCCCTGACGTCGATTGGCTGGAGACCTGGGAGTTCAACGTCCTTTCCGTGGTGCGTATCACTAGGGCGTTGGCACCAGCGATGGCGGAACGCGGATGGGGACGGATCATCAACATCTCGTCGGAAAGCGGCATCCAGCCCGACGCCGTCGCTATCGAATATGCCTCGGCCAAAAGCGCGCTGAACATCCTGACGAAGGGGCTCTCCAAGACCTACGCAAGCCGCGGGGTGTTCGTGAACGTGGTATCGCCGGCCTACGTAGATACCCCCATCGTCCGCGACCTGCTGTCGCAGCAGGAGGGCGCGGAGCATCTTTCGCCGGACGAACTGGCCGCTCATTTCCTGCCGGTCCTTCGCCCCAACATCGGGGTCGGCCGCCCCGGCAATCCGGAAGACGTTGCGGCCGCCGTCGTCTTCCTCGCGTCGGATCAGGCAGGCTTCATAACCGGCACCAACCTCCGCGTCGATGGCGGTTCAGTAATGGCAATCTAGGACAGGCAGCCGGCATATTGACCAATTTGTCGCTCGATCTGCGTAATCTTCAATGTGCGATCTCGGCCGCCGAGGCGGGTAGCTTTCGCCGAGCTGCCGAGACGCTCGGACTTCCGCAGTCGTCCGTGAGCCGGCGTATTCAGTTATTGGAGCGCCGGCTCGGATTCCCTCTGTTCATACGCAGTCCTGCTGGCATTCAGGTCACACCTGCAGGAAGGCTCTTTCTCGAGAGCGCGGTGGACGCGGCCGAGCGATTCGACGGTGCAGCGCGCGAGGCCGTCGCTGTCCACCGGCGACAGAGCCGCGATCTCCGGGTCGGCGTGTCGCGGACAAGTGGGCGCCTCCTTCGCGCGCTGGGCGCGTTTCGGGCACGCTATCCAGCAGTCAGAATGATGCTCGGCGAATACTCCCACGTTGACGCGCAACGCAGTGTAGCAGCAGGCGAGCTCGACGTAGCGTTTGTTCATCGAGGCGGCGATCTGCCGACCTGCGCCACTAAGGAGCTTTGGCGAGAGGGGATCTACGTCGTGCTTCCTCGCGATCATCGCCTCTCCAGCAAGGCCGAAGTGACCTGGGCCGACATTGGCGGGGAGACCTTCGTTTCCTGTGTGGGTGGACCTTGCTCAGATATTCTGGACTGTCTGACGATGCGGCTGGTAAGCGAGAATGGGCTGCCGAACATTGAGGTGCACGCGGTCTCGGAAGCCGGCATCTACGATCTGGTCGCGATGGGCTATGGGATCACGCTGACGAATGATTCAGTCGTGCGGACCGAGCCAGACCGGCTTGCTGTCCGACCTATGCGTGGCGAAGCTGAGGCTATGTCGATGATGGCTATCTGGCGAAAACACGGAGCACACCCGGTCGCGACGAAGTTGGTGACGATCGCCGAAACGCTAGGTCGGGATGATCGGTTGTCGCGATAAGGCACAAACTGCCGGCTCCTGCCAGACGCTGGCCGCCAGCCTAACGTCCTGTCCGGCGAGCACGCGCAAACTCTCGATCGGTCGCCATGAACCGCTCCAACATCGGGGCGATGAGCCGGGCCGGATCTGAAACGGGTTGTCCCGACTGCGCAGAGAGCACGGCGGCATACTCCGAGAGATCGCGATGGAGGCCGGCAGGGAGCTCGATATTGATCTTCACCGGCTTGTCATCGTCGATCGAGGTGATCTTCAGCTTTCCCATCATTGCTCTCCGTAGGGCTCGAGGATCATGTCGCGGGTCACGATTACCCGAACCGGGAAACCAGGACGGATCGTGAGGGTCGGCGCCACGTTCAGTTGGCGACGCACGATCTGCTGCCCTGCATCGTTGAATGTGTTCTGACTGCCGTTTCGGATAGCACGGAGCAGCGTGTCGTCATTGTCGATCGCCAATTCAGTCCCGACACTGAGCAGTGTCGACAACCCAGCCGCTTTGGCCAGCTCCAGCCAATGGAAATTTACTCCGTCTTGCAGGCCGGCGAAGCCTTCAGCATCTGCCCCTGGTGAGCGCTCGAGGACGAAGGATCTGCCATCAGGGAAAAGAAGACGATTCCAGACGAGCAATACGCGAGACTGCCCAAATTGGACGCTGCTATCGTATTGGCCGATCAGTCGCGTACCTTGGGGAACAAGAAGGATGCGGCCTGTCAGGCTGTCGTAGGTGTTCTCCGTCACCTGAGCGGTGATCTGGCCCGGCAAATCCGACCGTATGCCAGTGATAAGCGCCGCCGAGATAACAGCACCAGCTTGCAGAATGTTTCGGGATGGCGGCGACGTCACCCGCTCGGTCGAAACCGTCCGACGTTCGGGTGCCGCATTGAGGAAGGCAGCCTGGCGATCCTGCGCTGTGGATAGGGTATTCGGCGGCGCCCCTGCTGTCCCGGTCCCGGAATCTAACACGCCGGCAGACACAGGTGGCGCCTCGGCACCGCGCGCCTCCGACGTGGCGAAGAGACGTGCTGTTCGAGCGGACTCAATTTCCTGAAAGCGCCTTTGGCGCTCTGGACTGACCCGTGGCGCCGATCCGGGGGCGCCAGTCGCGCCTGCCGCCGGAATATCCTGTCCGCGCTGCTGCGCGCTCAGAATCGGCTTTCCGAGGTCGCCTGGGAGGGGTGGCCCCAATTTAGGGACGGTCGCATAGTCTCGGGGAAGAGCGGCCACGCCATCGGCGGTCGGCCTGTTCTCGGTCGAATACTGGTCCTCGGGCGCATGCACAGCATGTCTGGTCTGCAGCGCATAGACCAACGCGCCGCCCACGCCGAGGGTCGCGCCGAGGCCGATGGTAGCAAGCACGCGGCGAGAGAGCCTCGTGACGCGGGGCGGTTCGGCGCGCAGGCGCATTGCTGCGGGGTTGATCGGCTCGCCGGTCAGCGGCTCGCCGTCTTCATCCGGCCGCTCGTCTGGCGAAGGCGGATGCTCGGTCACTTCGCGGGCCTGCCGTCGGTCCGGACGATGCGGACGCGCTGCTGCTTATTGTCGGACCCATACCGCAATTCTGCGGCTGCAAAGAGCCGATCGACGATCATATGACGGCCGCGGACGCGGTAGTTGACCAGCTCGGAGGTTTTGCCGCTGTCGCCGACGACGAACAGCGGCGGCATCTCGCCTTGAGCGATGCCGGTCGGGAACTCGATGAAGACCTGCTGCCCGTCGTCGAAGGCGCGCAGGGGACGCCACGGCGCCTTGTCGCCCTCGATGGCGTATCGGAAGTTGATGGCGGCGAGGTCGATCCCGGTGGCGACGGTTGGCGAAGCCTGAGCGGCGGCGCTTTGGTTGCGCAGCGCGATCAGCTCATCTTGCGGGTACTGCCACGACACCGACGCCATGTAGGTCCGCTCGGTCGAGTGTAACTCCATATGATAGGTTCGCAGACTGGTGTTGATGATGAGGTTCGTCGTCAGGTCGGTCCTGGTGGGTTTGACGAGGATGTGGACCTGCTGCGCCGCGCCAGCCCCGCTCATTGTGTCCCCGAAGATCCAGCGAACGGTATCTCCTGCTGCTACCGGTCCCGATCCGACGAGTTGCTCCCCAGGCTGGAGCGCGATGTCGGTGATCTGCCCGATGGCGGTATAGACTTGATAGAGCGCGCCGGGTGTGAACGGGTAAACCTGCATCGAGTTGATGAAGCCGTCGCGGACGGGCTGCATGCGTGCGGCGGCGTTGGCGAGGTTGATGCGAACGGCCGGATCGACCGGCTCGGGTGGGCGGGCGCTTCGTTCGATTGGCTTGAGCTGTCCCGGCAGCGGCAGCGGCTTGGGCACCTCGACGACGGTGACGGGTGCGGGAGGTTCCGGCATCACCGTGGCCGGGGCCGCATCGTCATAGGTGATCTTCGGAGGCGGGGTCGTCGCCGCACATCCTGGCATAGCGCCGAGCGCCGACAGGCCGGCGAGCACAATGCACGGCTTTACGGAAAAGCGTGAAACCGCAGAGCCGGCTTTACGGAAAGTCGGCTTCATTGCCCTAGCTCCCGAGACCAATTGATTGCGTTGACGTAGATTCCGAGCGGGTTCTTCCGCACCGTGTCGGCGTCGCGCGGGGCTTGCACGACGGTTGTCAGGATCGCGGTCCAGCGCTCCGTGGTGCCGAGCTGGCCGTTCTCGTACCGGCGTTCGATCCAGGCGACGCGGAAGCTGCTGGGCGACGCACGGATGACGCTCGAGACTTCGACGGAGACCTGCTGGCGACCGACCTTGCTGAACGGGTCGTTGGCCCGCGCGTAGTCATTGAGCGCGGCGGCGCCGCGATCGGTGGTGAAGTCGTATGCGCGCAGCCAGTTCTGCCGGACGATGATCGCATCGGCCGGGACGGAGCGCACCTCCTCGATAAATCTCCCGAGGTGGAATGCGATCTGCGCATCGGTGGGCTGGTAGTCGGCCGTTGCCGGCCCGACGGCCTGCGCCTGGCCGAGGCGGTCGGTTTGCACCACCCAAGGGACCACCGATCCACGAGCAGACTGCCAGACGAGTGCAGCGGCGAAGCCCGCTGACAGGAAGAGCGAGCCGAACGCCATGTAGCGCCAGTTGCGAGCCTGCAGCCGAGCAGAGCCGATACGATCGTCCCAGACCTGCGCGGCGCGCTGATATGGCGTCTCCGGCGCGGGGACCTTCCCGTAATGTGTCGAGGGTCTCTTGAACATCAGCCGTTGCCTTCGGAGAGGTTGATGGATGCCCCGCCGCCGCCCGCATCGCCCGAGCGGACCGCGTGCGCCGTCGCCTGCACGGCATGGGTCATGCGCTGGGAGTGACGCATGCGGCGTGCCCAAGCCGGCGGCCCGTCGCCTTGGCTAGGCGCGCTTTCGTTGGTCGGTGTCGGGCGCGGGGCACCGCCGGTGAGGACGGCGCGACCACCCTCGTTGAAGCTTGACTGCATGGAGTCTCTGGCGCGGGAGGCGGCGCGCCGCAGAGGAGAAGCGGCGGCTTGAGCGCCAGCGCGTGCGCCGCCACCCAGCCCGGAGGCGACGCCGGAAATACCGGACTCCCCGGCCGCGCCGAGGCTGTAGGCGGTCGATGCGCCGCCAGCGACCGCAGCGCCTCCGCGCGCCGCGGCGGCAGCGGCGCCGGCGAGCGCGGACCCTCCCGTTGCGGCAGCACCGACGGCCCCGGCGCCGAGCGCGACGACGCCGCCCGCAGCGAGGCCGGTGCCGACAGCCGCACCGGCGCTGAGCTGCGGACCACCGGAGACGATGCCGCTTGCGATGCCCGGCCCGAAGATCCCGAGGCCGAGGAGCGACAATGCCGCGAGCGCGATTGCCATCGCCTCGTCTATCGTCGGGGTCGGCCCGGCAAAGCCGTTTGTGAACTCGGAGAAGAGCGTCGATCCGATGCCGATGATGACGGCGAGGACCAAGACCTTGATCCCCGATGAGATCACATTGCCGAGGACGCGCTCAGCCATGAAGGCGGATTTGCCGAACAGGCCGAACGGGATCAGCACGAAGCCCGCGAGCGTGGTCAGCTTGAACTCGATCAGCGTGACGAAAAGCTGGATTGCCAGAATGAAGAAGGCGAGCAGCACCAGCACCCACGCGAAGAACATGCAGGCGATCTGGATGAAATTCTCGAAGAAGGACCAGTAGCCCATCAGGTCCGAGATCGAGTCGAGGATGGGCCTCCCGGCATCGAGCCCGGTTTGGGCGACGCGGCCTGGGCGGAGCAGGTCGGCGGTCGTGAAGCTCGTGCCGCTCGCCTTCAGGCCGAGGCCGGCGAAGCTCTCGAAGACGATTCTGGCAAGGTTGTTCCAGTTGCCGATGATGTAGGCGAAGACGCCCACGAACAGGGTCTTCTTGACCAGTCGCGCGAGAATGTCGTCGTCGGCGCCCCAGGACCAGAACAGAGCCGCGAGCGTGACGTCGATGACGATCAGCGTGGTCGCGATGAAGGCGACCTCTCCGCCGAGCAGGCCGAATCCCCCGTCGATGTAGCGGGTGAAGACCTCAAGAAAGTGGTCGATGACGCCGGTATTGTTCATGGGGCTGGCGCCTCCGTGCCGGCCTTCGGCCTGTCGGCAGTGGCGGGCGCTTGGATCAGTCCGGCCGGCCGGGCACCGGGTGCGAGAAATCGGCGCCGGTTCTCTGCCCATGCCTTCAGGCAGTCACGATCGCGCGGTCCGGCTTCGCCTAGCTCCTGGCACCTGACCAGTTCGACGCGGAGGGGATCGCCCTCTCGCCCGGCGGATGGGGTCACAGTCGGACGCACAATCGGCGCCTTGTCGCGCGTCATTTCGACGGCTGTCGCCGTGATGGCGATCGCGACGAAGACCCCGGCACCAATCCGGGCAAAGAACTTCCCGTCCATCGGCGGGTCAGTTGCCGTTGTTCTGGAACATGCGCGCGTTGCCGGGCTGGTAGCCAGTGCCCGGCGTGAGGAAACGCCGGCGCTGTTCGCGCCCTTGCTCGACGGCCGCGGATCTCTCTGCTTCGGAAAGCGCCTGCGCGCGTCCGTTTGCGGACACGACGGCGGTCAGGTCGGCGAGCTGCTGGGCCTGCAAGGCGAGGAGCTGGTTCCCGGCTTGCGTCGCCTGAAGCGCGCCCGTCGCGCCTTGGCTGCGGCCGATGAGCGCGCTCATCTCGGTCCGGTTGGTGTCGATGTTTCCAACGACGCCGGCTTGTACCCGCATGGCGTCCTGCAGGCCGCCGACTGTGTTTTGCCAGCGTTCGCGCGCGCCGGCGACGAGTTGCTGATCCGTGGCGGAGAGCGAGGCGTTCCCATAGGTCGTGCGGAATGCCTGATCGATGTTCTCGACGTTGTAGGCGATCCGCTGCGCCTGGCCGAGCAGCTGTTGGGTCTGCTGGACCGATTGCTGAAGCTGCTGGAGCGAGGAGTATGGCAGGCTCGCAAGATTGCGGCCCTGATTGATGAGCATTGCCGCTTCGTTCTGTAACGAGGTGATCTGGTTGTTGATCTGCTGGAGCGTGCGAGCGGCGGTAAGGATGTTCTGCGCATAGTTGCGCGGGTCGAACACGATCCCACCGAACTGCGCATGGGCGGGCTGCGCCGGCATCAGTCCGGCGGTCATCGCACCGCTCAGGAGGAGCATCGAGATGCGGATGCTGCGACCGGGTCGAGGTTTCATGGTGTCGTCTCCTTATTTTCTAGGATGGGGATGAGATCGGCCGCCCAACCGAGGTCGTGATGCTGAAGCCAGGCCGCGAGGAAGTCCGCGCGGTCGTGTTCGGCTAGGATCGTGGCGATCGCGGACTGATCCGCGCGCGAGGAGGCACCGCAGAGCGCGAGCGCGACTTTAGAGAGACCGAGCTCGAAGAGCCGGTTTCCTTTCCGGGATTGGCAGTAATAGTCGCGCTTGGGCATCGCCCGCGCGAGGATCTCGATCTGGCGGTCGTTCAGGCCGAACCGCCGGTAGATGGCGGTGATCTGAGGCTCAATCGCGCGTTCGTTGGGGAGCAGGATACGGGTTTGGCAGCTCTCGATGATGGCCGGCGCAATCGCGGAGCCGTCGATGTCGGACAGTGACTGTGTGGCGAAGAGCACGCTCGCGTTCTTTTTGCGGAGCGTCTTGAGCCATTCCCGGAGTTGACCGGCAAACCCCTCGTCGTCGAGGGCGAGCCAGCCCTCGTCGATGATAATGAGGGTTGGGCTTCCGTCGAGCCGGTCGCCGATGCGGTGGAACAGGTAGGCAAGCACGGCCGGTGCGGCTGCGGTGCCGATAAGCCCCTCGGTTTCGAACGCCTGCACGGTCGCCTCGCCGAGATATTCGGTCTCGGCGTCGAGGAGGCGGCCATAGGGACCGCCGACACAATAGGGGCGCAGCGCCTGTTTGAGGTCGTTCGATTGCAGAAGGACCGAGAGCCCGGTCATCGTCCGCTCCGACGCCGGAGCAGAGGCCAGCGACGTCAGCGCCGACCAGATATGCTCCTTCGTCTCGGGCGAAAGCGTGATGGTCTCGCGTGCGAGGATCGCCGCAATCCAGTCGGCCGCCCAGGACCGTTCGGCAGCGTCGTCGATCCGCGCGAGCGGTTGCAGCGAGACGCTTTGATCGGAGCCGTCAGTGAGGCCGCCTCCAAGGTCATGCCAGTCGCCGCCCATGGCGAGCGCTGCGGCGCGGATCGAGCCGCCGAAGTCGAAGGCGAAGACCTGAGCGCCAGCGTATCGGCGAAACTGAAGCGCCATGAGCGCTAAGAGCACCGACTTGCCGGCGCCCGTCGGGCCGACGATCAGCGTGTGGCCTACGTCGCCGACATGGATGGACAGCCGGAACGGGGTGGAGCCATCGGTCTTGCCGTAGAGCAAGGGGGGGGCGCCAAAATGCTCGTCCCGTTCCGGCCCCGCCCACACCGCCGACAGCGGGATTATGTGTGCGAGGTTCAATGTCGAGATCGGGGGTTGCCGGACGTTGGCGTAGACGTGGCCGGGGAGGCTACCGAGCCAAGCGTCGACCGCGTTGATCGTCTCGGGCATCGCGGTGAAGTCGCGGCCCTGGATCACCTTTTCTGCGAGGCGGAGCTTTTCGGCCGCGATGCGAGGATCGTTGTCCCAGACGGTGATGGTCGCCGTGACATAGGCTTGGCCGGCATAGTCCGCGCCTAGCTCCTGCAGAGCGAGGTCGGCGTCCGCAGCCTTGTTGGCCGCGTCGCTGTCGACCAGCACCGAGGCCTCGTTCGTCATCACCTCCTTGAGGATCGCGGCGATCGACTTGCGCTTGGCGAACCACTGGCGCCGGATTTTGGTCAGGAGCCTCGTGGCATCGGTCTTGTCGAGCAGGATCGCGCGGGTCGACCAACGATAAGGGAAGGCGAGCCGGTTGAGTTCGTCGAGTATCCCCGGCGTCGTCGCCGTCGGGAAGCCGACTATCGACAATACGCGCAGGTGCGCCGTGCCCAGCCGTGGCTCGAGGCCACCTGTAAGCGGTTGGTCTGCGAGAAGCGCGTCGAGATACATCGGCGTTTCGGGCACGCGGACGCGATGCCGCTTGGTCGAGACCGTCGAGTGCAGGTAGGTCAGAGTCTCGGCATCGCCGAGCCACGCGCTCTCGGGCATGAAAGCGTCGATAAGCTGGAGGATTCGGTCGGTGCGGTCGACAAATCCGCGAAGGATTTCGAACGCGTCGACACCGCCTTGGTCCCGTCCTTCGTAGAGCCAGCTTTCGGCGCGGGCGGCGTCCTCGCCCGGAGGCAGGTAGAGGAACGTGAGGTAGTAGCTCGACTCGAAATGGCTGCCTTCCTCCTCGAAGTCCGCTTTCCGCTCGGCGTCCACCAGCGCGGATGCGTTGTCCGGAAATTCGCTCGACGGGTAGGTTGCAGCCTCGTGGCGCTGTGCTTCGACGAAAATCGACCAGCCTGAGCCGAGACGTCGGAAGGCATTGTTGAGGCGTGCGGCGACTGCGACCAGTTCTGCCGGAACGGCGCTATCGAGGTCTGGCCCGCGAAAGCGCGCGGTGCGCTGGAACGATCCGTCCTTGTTGAGGACCACCCCCTCGCTGGCAAGTCCGACCCAAGGGAGGAAATCGGCGAGCCGGGAATTGCGGTTGCGGTATTCGGCGAGGCTCATCATGTCGCGCACCCTCAAACCGATAGGTGCGTTGGAAAGCGGAGGTGGCGCCTCACCACGTCGACAAATTGCGGGTCGCGCTTCGCTGCCCAGACTGCGGCCACATGCCCGATCAGGCCGATGGCGATTCCCGCGACCCAGAGGCGCAGGCCGAGACCGACCGCGCCGGCAAGCGTCCCGTTGAGGATCGCGATCGAGCGCGGGGCACCCCCAAGTAGGATATGCTCGGTCAGGGCGCGGTGAACCGGGACCGAGAAGCCGGGGACGTCGCCCGCAGGATCGGCGCCCAGCGCCATCAAACCAGCGCCCCGCCGCCGAACGAGAAGAATGACAGGAAGAAGCTGGATGCGGCGAAGGCGATCGAGAGACCGAACACGATCTGGATGAGTCGGCGAAATCCGCCGGAGCTGTCTCCGAACGCGAGGGTCAGGCCGGTCACAATGATGACAATGACCGACAGGATTTTCGCCACCGGCCCCTCGATCGATTCTAGAATCGATTGGAGCGGCGCCTCCCAAGGCATCGACGATCCCGAGGCGTGAGCGGCTGGGGCGAATGCGACCGAGAAGGCGATGAAGGAAACGACTGTCGTGAGGCGACGGGCGCTGGACACGCGGATGGTCATGACGGATCTCCTGTGACGGGCGAGAAGATGAGGGACACTCGGTAGTCGCCATCGCCTGTCAGCCCTTCGACGCGCGCCAGTTCGGCAAGCCGCCGGGCTGCGCCCCGGCCGGACAGGACGGCGACGATGTCGATCGTCTCCGCGATGAGCGCGCGCGGGACGGTGATGACCGCTTCTTGTATGAGCTGCTCCATGCGGCGGAGCGCGCCCATCGCGCTTCCGGCATGGATCGTGCCGATCCCGCCGGGATGTCCGGTGCCCCAGGCCTTGAGGAGGTCTAGCGCCTCCGCGCCGCGAACCTCGCCGATCGGAATCCGGTCGGGACGGAGCCGAAGGGACGAGCGGACGAGGTCGGAAAGCGTCGCGACGCCGTCCTTGGTTCGCATGGCGACCAGGTTCGGGGCGGCGCATTGCAACTCGCGCGTGTCCTCGATCAGCACGACACGGTCGCTGGTCTTGGCGACTTCGGCCAGCAGGGCGTTGGTGAGCGTCGTCTTGCCGGTGGAGGTGCCGCCAGCAACGAGGATATTGCGGCGTTCGGCGACGGCGACGCGCAGCGCGTCCGCGTGCGCCGCTGGCATCACGCCGGTCCAGACATAGTCGTCGAGCGTGAACAGCGCGACGGCGGGCTTGCGGATGGCGAAGGTTGGCGCGGTGACGACGGGCGGCAGAAGGCCCTCAAAGCGCTCGCCGGTTTCCGGCAGTTCGGCGGAAACGCGCGGCGCGCCGGCGTGAACCTCGGCGCCGACATGGTGCGCGACTAGCCTGATGATCCTCTCCCCGTCTTCGGGCGAGAGCGTCGCCTCAGTCTCGACCAGTCCTTCCGCGAGGCGATCGACCCAGAGTCGGCCGTCCGGGTTGAGCATGACTTCGACCACGGCCGGGTCTTCCAGAAACTGCGCGATTGACGGTCCGAGCGCGGTGCTGAGCATGCGCGCGCCGCGTCGGAGCGCTTCTCGTTTGGCGTGCAGGTTTGTCACCCTTGCCCCGTCCGATTACCGGCCACGCACGTCGCGCGGCCCTGCGTGGGGCAGATAGAGGAGGCAGAAACCTAGGCATTTCAACAAGTGTCGAGTGGTCATCGCACTGTAGCGTGCAAAGACAGGCAATCGGCGGGTTACAGGCCCGCTCTGCGGCCGCTCTCGACCAAGGTCAGTCGCTCAGGTGCGCGCTAATGATCGTCCGGTCTCGACGAAAGCTGCCACCGTCGGCAGCGCCCGATATAGATCATCCGGGTAACTCTTGGACGGATCCGCAAGCCTTGCACTTGGTCTTAAGTCTGAGCGCGGCTATCACGCCTGGCTTTCGCGCTTGAAGCGCGTCCTCGGCGTGATTGGGATGGACCGCGGGCGGCCTCGGCCACGATACACCTCCGTTTCGAGCCAATCCTCTTCATGAGAGAGCTCGGAAGCCTCTACCTCGCGCCACCAGTGGCGACGGACGGCGTCCCATTTGTAACCCCGTGACTTCAATCCGTCCTTGGCCTCAAAGGGGGCGCCGATGGCGTCGATACGATGGCTGTCGCGTTCGCACCTGTCCAGAAGGTGGGCGAGGACGGAGCGGCCATCTGGTGCCATTGTCCCCAGTAGTGTGATCAGCGCGCTTGTGTCGTTTCCGGCGCGGTGGCCATCGAAGAACCATCCGCTCTGCAGCACGAGGTGGCCCAGTGCCCGACCGTCATAGCCGAGGTCGCGCCAATCCAGCTGAGATAGGCTGCATGCCCAAGGAAAGTCCGAGAGGCTCGGGAATCGCCGGTCTAGGAAAGGGCGATCGAACGCGGCGTTGTGGGCGATGACGATGTCAGAAGCGCCGACCATTTCGAGGATCGCCTCGTCGTCGAACCGCTGCCCGCACAGGTCGCGATCGACGAGTCCGGTCAGCCGCGAGATATCGGCGCTGAGAGGGCGTTGCGGGTCCTCCAACCACGACCTCGCGCGCTCGATCTCGACGATGCGCTTCCCCCCATCGAAAATCATGCGTTGGACGGCGATCTCGATGATCCGGTCGTTGGTCGGATCGAGACCCGTAGTTTCCGTGTCGACGACCGCCGCGATGCGCTCGCCGGCGACGGTGGCCCGCAGCCGCTTGACGCCAGCATTCGCATCAACCTCCCGCAGGACACGATAGCCAGGCATCGATGACAGCCTGAGTGCGAGATCCTCGCCACTGGGCTCGTCGGAGCCTGACGACCTTCCTCCCGCGCGGTCGGCCGGCGAACCCGCGAGGCGGTGACGAATCCGATCCAAGAGGCCTGCCACGATCAGAGATCCACGATGTGCCGATACAGCGGGGCTGCGAACACGTAGCCCGGTGGCAGGCTCTTGAAGAGATTGACACCGTCGCTCTGCGGATAGTTGAGGTGCTGATGTTCGTCGAGCTTCGAGACGGGCACCTCGATCACCTGCGCGGTGGCGAGGCCGGCACCGGAATGCTGGTAGATCGTCCGTCGCTCAGGCAGCCGGTATGGTGAGACGGCGAGCGATCCGCCGTAGTGTCCGCAATTGCAGATGATCACGTTGCAGAAGGCCATCCTGGCGACGGCCTCCGCGACGTGACGGAAGGACGTGGCATCCTTGTTGAGCGCGAGGATGAAGAGATGGTGGACCTTGCCGCGATACATCGCGATCCGCTCGAGATCGAGGAAGTCGTAGCAGACCATCACGCCGAAGCTGCCGATGTCGCCGCCGTCGAGCAGCCAGACCGATGGGTCCTCCTTGAAGGAACACGATATCGCCTGGAGCTTCTTCTTCTCCTCGGGTGCCGGATAGGTCTTCCCGATCCGGCGCGTGGTCGTCTTCGCTCCCATCTTCTTACCGCGCCAAACGCGGGGAACGATGAGGAGCGCGTCGTTGTGGACTTGTCCCGCGGAGTTCCCATCCCGGTAGTCGAAGCCAGCGATCACCACCGATTCCATCTTCGTCGCCATCGTGCGCAGCTTCGCTTCGAAACCCGTAGGGACTGCCAGTTCGGGAAGCACGATAATGTGTGGAGGCGGTTCCTCCTGATGGAACGTCGCGAAGAAGGAGCGGATCTCGATGATCGCCCGCTCTTCCTCGCATGCGGTCATCTTCGTGTTCGTCACCCACGCCGCGGCAGGATCGAGTGATGTCTGGATTAGCCCGATCTTCAACTTCTCCTCGAGGCTGGACACGTGTGGCGTCGTCATTGGAGATCCTCCGGCTCGGCCGCATCGCCCTCGCCCAACCGTCCGACATGCTGCAATCGAACGGGTATGAGCTGCCTGGGCTCGTATTCTAGGACGGTCATCTGGCTTCGGGTCAGGACCAGCTGTGCCCTCTCGATCACATCGATCAGCACGGGGAGGCTCTTGATCGGCCGGTCGAACTCGACGTCGTCGGCCGCGCCACCGAAGAGGTTCCCGAACAATGAGGGAAAGTCGAGGAGCAGGGCGCTCTCCAGCGAGCGGGGAAGGAGGCATGCCTGGAGAATCTTCAGCGTGAACGACGAGATAGGCAGACGCTCGAGATCCCAGGCGACCAAGTCCACTAGGCTGCGCTCCTGTCCCCGGATGTTCCAAGCCGAAGGCAGGCTGAAGTCATGCCGCAGCGTTCCCCAAAGCAACTGGCCGACCGGTCTGAGCCGGCGTGCCCACTTGCGATCATTGTCGTCCAAATTCTCCCGGTATCTGTAGTCCTCGAGCCCTTCCGGATGGAGGTGCACCGGCTTCGCCCGCGCCACCGAGCGCCAGCCTTCCCAGGTAAGCCGCTCGTTCGTGAGGACGTCGGCTGGCGGGTCCTTCCAGGACGGGTCGACGAAGACGTTCTCCGGGTGGATCAGGTCGAGGCCATCTATGTCTGGTCCGCCGAACTCGCCGAACGCCGTCAGCATCTGCCTTGCGATTTCCAGAGCGGTCCACTCCGATCGGCGCGGATCGTTCGGCTCACGCTCCCTTGCGAAGGCCGCCCAGTCCAGCAACGTCATCTCGCCTTTCTCGGCGGCGAGGCTCGCCTTCACGGAGGCAACGACGGGATCTGATGGCGGGAGGCCGGCAAACTCCGCCGGGTTCGCGCGAGCGGCCTCGATCAGCCAGCCCGCATCGTCTGTGCGAAGCAGGTCCGGATAGCGGACGAGACGCGCCCACGCTTTGGCCGGCAGCCTTGCAGGGTATCGCCGCAGACTGAGCCAGTCCTGTGGAATGTTCGGGTCGTGCGCGGCTTCGATTCTCGGCCAGTAGGACGGCGGCAGATCCCGATGCGCGCGTGTCGTCGACAGGAATAGGTGATACCAGCTGCCGATCGGAACGCGGGTGGCGGCGGCGAGGGCTTCGAACGTGTCACCGCCGATCGCCGCCATGACGCGCTGACGCATCTTCTCGGAGAGCTGAGGGGCGACTTGCTCTACCTCCGCGGCGCCGAGGAGCAGAGCGGCGACATAGGCACGCCTGGCGTCATGCTGGAAGTGCTGGAGGGACGCAGTCTCTGCGGCCATGGGGACGAAACGGTCCAGGTCCGTGCTCAGTACGCTCTCAAGGAAGGAGATCGCAGCGTTCCTCTCCCGGTGTAGCAGGTTGGGCCGGTTGACGTCCGCGCAAGCGGTCAAGATGTGCCGGGAGAGTGCCTGGACGGCCGTCGCACCGAGGTAGCAGCACAGGAGACGGGTTTCCCCGTTTCGATTCTCGTCCATCCACCTCGTCAGCCTGCCTAGGCCGTCGTGGCCTGTCGTGCGGCAGAAGTCGATGACGCGCAGGAACAGTCGCACCTTGTCCGGGTGTGCCGCGAAGGCCTCGAAGAGGAGGCCGAAGTGTCGATCCAGAAGGTTGCGCCAACCCTTCCTCTCGAGGTCGTCGAGTTCCGCAACGCGCTTCTCGAGGCTCGCGATCTCCATCTCGTTCGCTTCGTCGGTGGCTCTGCCGCTGCGTCTGTCCTTGTCTCTCTTGTCGAGGTGGCCCTGCATCGAGCGACGTGCGGCGAGGAGATCGTCGTTCGGGCGGAAAAGGGCCGGCGTAAGCAATGCGATCCGCGCGGCAGCAAATGCCATGCGGGTGTCACCCCGAATCTCCTGCTCGGGGATGTTGGCGAGCAGCAGCCACTCCAGCTGCTCAAGTCGCTGACTGCGTCCGGCATCAGTCAAGAGGTCGAAGTCGGTCGCGGCCAGCATCGACACTTGGGCCAGGGTACGGGTCATGAGCTGCGTGGGCTTCCGCCCGTCGACCATTGACGCCTTCCTTGCGCGGGTCATCGCCTCTTCGGCATTCGGGGGCCTCTCGATCTCTTTCTCGTCTTCCAGCCTCTCTGGATGGATGAGCCACTTAAGTTCGGGAGGAACGTATTTATCCGGCTCGACCTTTACGCCGATCCCGGATGCTTCCAGCAGTCCGATATAGGTTCGGATCCAATCCAGAAGGGCTTCGAAGTCGTAGGCCAGGACTTCATGGTCGTCGACGAAGCGGAAGTGAGCGATTTCCCGGTTCTCGAGCAGCAGCCTGTCGGCTTCTAGGTCGATCGAGAGCATTGCCACGTTCGCCAAGAAGCCGCCGACGAAGAGGCCTGTAGGGATGCCGTCGAACTCGCCGGATGACACAGGCGGGTTGATCGCTTCCCTCATGTCTTCCGAGACGCCTGAGGCATCCACCTCGAACACGAGCATCTGGCGGAGTAGTTCAGCCAGAACCGGCTCGTCGCCGATGCCTTGGACGTGATCATCGAACCCCCGTCGAATGGCCTCGACCCGCACGGAGGGGTAGAACTTCATGAGGTCGAACGATCCAGCGAACATGGTGCCGCCCTCCGGAGCCTTCCGGATCCAGAACTGCGCATCCAGGTATCGCAGGCCGTCCGATTGGCCGAGGGCGCGTAGATCGCTCTCGTCGAGCAGCTCAGGGTCGAGCCGTTCGTTGACCATCCGCCGCGCCGTCAGCGAGATGTGGCGCCGGTACAGTGGCCAGCTGTGCTTGAACCGGCGGTATAGATGCCCAGCCGCATGCCTGTAGGGCCCGATGTTCAGCCGAGAGGCCTTTCCCGTCTCCTGTCCCTCATCATACCACGCGGCGCGGTATAATCGGTTCCCGTAGCTCCAAGGGGGCATCTTCCGGTCCAGTTCGGGACCCAGGACGGTCGCGACCGCCGCCCAGGCGACCTGGTCGCGGACGGACACCTCGAAGAACTGGCGCATCCTCGGCGCGCCCTGCTTGTCCGGGTTCTTGGGCTGCGGCACGAGGCGCAGCGGCCGGTTCGACCAGCGGCCTTCGGCGAAGGCGGCGCAGATGGCGTCGAGTTCAGCCTCGAGGTTCAGCTCGAAGGCCGCGACTTCGGCTGGATCATACAGGCTGTCAGCCGCTTGGTATGCACGGCGCACCTTTCGCCATGCCCAGAGCGCGGTCTCTGGCAGCTGGAGCAACTCGTGCCATGTCATACTAAGAGGCCTCTGACCCTTCGTAGATGGTCGTTCAGATCATCGGCTCCCGGCGGCAGCCGCTTTGGTATCGCCGTGACACCGATCTCCGCAAGCCGATCGACCAGATGCCGGGCGAAGCGGGAGCCGGCGGCATCGCGGTCGCCAAAGATCGCGACGTTGCGGCCGCGAAGCAAGTCGAGCGTTGCATCCTCGAGACGAGCGTTCGCGCCGACGAGCCCGATGGCGGGCATGCCGAGTTCGTGGGCTGAGACGACGTCAGTGACGCCTTCGCAAATGGAGATCGTGGCCGTGCCGTCAGTTAGCGCGGACCGGTTGAACACTGGGGGCAGGAGACTGTTCGGACAGAGCCAGCGCCACTGCGTGCCGCTGTCTGGGCGCCGCGCCTGAAGATACGCGACGTTGCCGTCTATAATGAAGGGGAACAGGAGGTAGCCGGCTGGAAAAACGAACCGGTCTCCGAACTTGCCATCGCAGACGAGCCCGCAGCGCCGCAACCTTTCCAGGCCGAAGCGGGCTACCGCCTTCCTCATTGCCTTGCCGCGATCACCGATCTGGCCGACGCGGAAATGCGCTATGGTCTCGGCACTGAAGCCGCGGCTGGCCAGGTAGTCGTAGCCGGACGAACTCAGCTTGGAATCAAGTAGCAGCCATTCGAAGGCTTCGTGGTCGGGCGCGACGGCGTGTTCCGCCTTGGCGGACACGCTCGAAGCGCGCTTGGCGGCCGCCGCTCTACCGGCTGGCCTTCGCCCCATTTCCGGCCGCACTGAGGCGCCGCCGAGATGCCGATCAGTGAGCCATTCGCAAGCGTCGACGAAGCTGATATCGCGCATCTTCATCACGAGATCGATCACGTCGCCGTTTTCGCCACATGCATAGCAGGTGAAGCGGTTAGTCGCTGATCGAATGGAAAAGGAGGGATTGCGATCATCGTGGCCGGGCAGACGGCAACGTCCGGTGCCGCCAGCCGTCAGCCCGAATCCGAGGTCGATCGCGACCGCACGCAAAGGGATTGCGCGGATGCTCGCGAGGTCGAACTTGTTGCGGCCTGCACTTGCAGTCCTTTTGTAGGTCGCAAAACGCATCAGCTATTCTACGTTGTGGCAAGAGATTATTCCACGGCCGTTATCACTGATCGACATACCTAGGGTGTCTTCCAACATCTAATGTCAGGTTCTGCCGATACTCGTCGTTCGACGCGAATGCCCCGAACGACCGAAATGTCCCAAGTGCGGTCATTCGGGCGGTGTTTCGTCTTCGGGAATCTCGTTCCGCAGCTTCGGTCCGTTGGCGAGGCGGCGACCGAGCGCCGTGACGAAGGCGTCGTATCGTTCACTGGCCTTTGCGCGGGCAGCCTGGGCGGCAGGCTCGGGCAAAGCGGGCGTGGTTGTCAGCCAGAACCTCACGAAGATGGCCAGCGTCTCGATCGAGATGCCTAGGTCGCGCTCGATCCGCGCCAATCGCCGGTCTAGCTGGTCGAGCCGCTTGGCCGTGACGGCTTCCTGTCGCTCGGCGGCGTCCGGCGACAGGAACGACGCGATGCCCGCCTCGGCGACCAGCGATAGCGAATGTCCGCGACGGACGGCGTAAGCGGTGAGGGCGTCGAGCACGTCATTGTCGAGATAGACCGACAGCCGCTGTTTCTTTGCCATGTCGGCCTCCTAAAGCTCGATGCCGTCGCCGGGGTCGAGTGAGGCCTGCCGCGCCGCCATCCGCATCGTGTCGCGCATGCGACTGGTGCGCGCTATGTCGTCCTCGGCCTCGTCGTCGGCATCGAAATCAAATTCGCTGATCGGTTTGGCCGGCTCTGGTGGAGGCGCACGGTCGATCTCGGGCTGGCGCCGCTGTTCGGAGCCGGTCGTGTCCTCGTCATCAGTCGCGACGGTGGACGGCGGCGCAGCGTCCGCCGGCGGGTGGGGAAGAGCGAGCCTGCTCCAGTCGTCCGGCGCAGGGGCAGCGATTTTGCGCAGGACGGGTGGGCTGATCACCCGTTCCTGCAAGCGGCGGTCCTCGAAATAGCGTGCCTTCTGTGCCCGGATCGGCGGCGTTCCCGCGACCATGACGATCTCGTCGCCTGCCGGGAGCTGCATGATTTCACCCGGGGTCAGGAGCGGACGGGCGGTTTCCGACCGGGAGACCATCATGTGCCCGAGCCAGGGCGACAGCCGGTGGCCGGCATAGTTCTTCATCGCCTTCATCTCGGTGGCGGTGCCGAGCGCGTCGGACACCCGTTTCGCTGTGCGTTCGTCGTTGGTCGCGAAGCTCACCCGGACATGGCAGTTGTCGAGGATCGAGTTGTTGGGGCCGTAAGCCTTATCGATCTGGTTGAGCGATTGGGCGATGAGGAAGCTCTTGAGGCCATAACCGGCCATGAAAGCCAGGGCGCTCTCGAAAAAGTCGAGGCGTCCGAGCGCGGGAAACTCGTCGAGCATGAGGAGCAGGCGATGCCGGCCCGCCTTCGCCTGCAGATCCTCGGTGAGGCGGCGGCCGACTTGATTGAGGATAAGCCGGATCAGCGGCTTCGTCCGGTTGATGTCCGAGGGCGGCACGACGAGGTAGAGCGTCGTCGGGTGCTTGCCGCTGACTAGGTCGGTGATGCGCCAATCGCAGCGGCGCGTAACCTCGGCAACGACGGGATCGCGATAGAGGCCAAGGAACGACATGGCGGTGGAGAGCACGCCGGATCGCTCATTCTCAGACTTGTTGAGAAGCTCCCGCGCCGCGCTGGCGATGACGGGGTGCGGCCCGGCTTCGCCGAGATGGGCAGTCTTCATCATCGCCCCGAGGGTCGAATCGATCGGGCGCCGGGGATCTGACAGGAACGCGGCGACACCGGCGAGGGTCTTGTCCTTCTCGGCGTAGAGGACATGAAGAATTGCACCGACCAGCAGGGCGTGGCTGGTCTTCTCCCAGTGGTTGCGCTTTTCGAGGCTGCCTTCCGGGTCGACGAGGATGTCCGCGATATTCTGGACGTCGCGCACTTCCCATTCGCCGCGCCGTACTTCGAGGAGCGGGTTATAGGCGGCCGACATGGCGTTGGTCGGGTCGAACAGCAGCACGCGGCCAAAGCGCGAGCGATAACCGGCGGTCAGCGTCCAGTTCTCTCCCTTGATATCGTGGACGATCGCGGAGCCGGGCCAGGTGAGGAGTGAAGGGACGACGAGGCCGACGCCCTTGCCGGAACGGGTCGGCGCGAAGCAGAGCACATGCTCCGGGCCGTCATGGCGGAGATAATCACGATCAAGTTTCCCCAGGATCACCCCGTCTTGATCGAGGAGGTGGGCAGCCTTCACCTCGTCGAGGCGGGCCCAGCGCGCCGAGCCATAGGTCTCCACATTCTGTGCCTCCCGCGCCCGCCATACCGACATTCCGATCGCGACGATTGTGGCGACGATCCCGCCTGACGCGGCGATCATGCCGCCCTCGGCGAACACCGAAGGCGCGTAGGCATCATAGAAATACCACCACCAGAAGAGTGCGGGCGGGTAGTAGATCGGCCAGCGTCCGATGGTGAACCATGGCGCGCCAAGACCGTCCTGAAATCCGAGCCGGTACGCCGTCCATTCGGTCGCGCCCCATGTCGTGAGCAGGACGATCAGGAAGACGGCGAGGATTTGGCCCCAGAGTATCTTGGTCGCGGACATGATCGATCCTTGATTGGGTTAGAGGGCGAGGCCGCGCTTGCGGGAGGTCCAGTCGACCCCGCCATCGGGTCTTGCGACGCCGCTGATGTGCTGGCCGAGCTGGCGGTCGATCGACGGCGTCCAGGGCACGAGCTGGAATCCCATGCCATCGTCGATCATCGCGAAGCGGCCCGACGCGAGCGTCAGGCGCTGGCGGTAGGTGCCGGCGACGTACTCGCCGCTGGCGGTGCCGACGTGTCGCCGCCCGGTCTCCGTCGCGATCTTTTCCGCCGCGCTCGCCAGTTCGCGTTGCCGGAGGGTGTCGATCAGTCCGGGGTTGAACGTGACGCCGATGCCCCGCTGCTCGGCCAGACCGCGTTGGATCAAATGCTGGGCCCGTCGATCCAGCGCGTCCCGGACTTCGGCGCCAAACCCGGCGCTGGCGAGCGCGGGCGGGTTGCGCGAGATGGCCTGACGGTCGAGCCAGGTCGCGCCATCCGCCGCGATCTGCCCGCTAACGTCGAGATCGGAGCGCACGGCCAGCGCCGTGCGCTGGGCGCCGCGCGCGTCATGGAAGCGGCGAAGCTCGACGATAGAGCCGGGAGCGCTGTCGCCAGCCGCGTCGAAGTCGGGGAGTTTGATGTGGTGGGTGCGGCCATCGACGCCGTCGACGACGGCATAGGCCGTTCCCTTCAATTCGTCGTCGAGGCCGCGCGAAACGAGACGGCCGACGATCGGGTCGCTGATCGTCTCGGCCGCCAGCACATAGCTCGCGGCACTGCGGTCGATCCCACTGGTGGCAAGCCCACGGTGGATGCGTTTGATAATATCGCCGCGTTCGCCGAGCTGACGAAGCGTCGCCTCGGCCTGTTCCGAGACTGTCCATTGTCCCGGCCCGATCTCCTCGGCGAGAGCCAGCGCCTCGAGTTTGCGAAGACGCCCGATCTTGAGAACGTGGAATGCGTCAGGTTGCCGGTTGGCTGATGGCGCGAGGTCTATGACGCCGGTCCTGTAGGCGTCGCGGGCAAGCTGCCGATCGAGGCTGGTCCATCGCTCGGCGTCGATCTGGCGTTCAAGGGTGCGGCGGATTTCGAGGTCGGTGCGAGGGCCGAGTTCCTGAGTGACAAGATCGCGCGCGCGGTCGCGCATGCCTTCTTTGATGTAGTCGCGAGATATGACGAGATTTTCGCCGTCGTCCCGCACGCCGCGCACGATCAGGTGAACGTGGGGATGCTCCGTGTTCCAATGGTCCACCGCCGCCCAATCGAGGCGCGTGCCGAGATCCTGCTCCATCTGCCCGGCCAGGTCCCGGGTGAAGGCCTTGAGGTCGGACATCTCGACGGCGTCGTCTGGCGAGACGATGAAGCGGAAGTGATGACGGTCGTCGGCGCTGCGCTCGGCGAAGCCCTTTGCATCGACATCGCCGCCGCCGGGCCCGAACAGGCGCGCCTTCTCTCCGTCCCGGGTAACCCCGTCGCGACGCAGATAGCTCAGGTGTGTGGCCAGCGGCGCATTACGTCCGCCGAGCCGGACCACTCGCGCTTTCACCACCACGCCGCGCGTGCGCGCCGTGAGCAAGCGGTTGGCCTGAATGGACGCGCGTTGCCCGCGGCCGAAACGGGAGCGGCTCCCCGAGGACAGATTTCCGCGCCGAGAAATCATTCCCCCGGCGCGCTGGGCAGCGGCGAGGGCCTGGGAAATGAAGGGTCGCGCGGCCTGCGTCTTCGTCGAGCGTATACGGCCTGGACGGATGCGGATGGTGTCGTCGCCGGTCATCGGCGTCGCTCCGCACATCGCGAAACGTCGGCTAATGTCCTCGGAAAATTCGGCTCGCGCAGGCTGCGGCCATAGCCTGAACCTCGCGTTTCTCGATCATAAGTCCCTGATAAACCACGACCGCACAAAACCGCACCTCGCGGCCCTTTATCCTGCCATCGTGCGGTTGTTCTCCCCCATACCTCCCCATTTCCCGCCGAACCTGCGACGGGGCACGCCATGCTGCACCGGCTGGGAGGGGCGGTCATCGCGGCGCCGGAGCCGGGGCCCGTGCGACGAAGATGGTGTCGCGGGTGTCTTGTCTGGGCGTTCCGGCGCTGTCGGCCGTCTGCAGCGGACGCGGTGCGGCGCCCTCGTCGGGCTGCGGTCGCGGCGTGCTGGGATTGCTGCCGGTCTGTGAAACGAACAGCGCAGAGCGTGTCCATGCGAATGGATCGGGCGCAGTGGCCGGGACGGAGGAAGAGAGCGGCTCCGCCCCGATGACGGGTGCGATCGCCGCCACATAGGCGATGGTTTCGGGAGGGAGCGGTCTGCCGGTCGCCCGATAGTCTTCGTAGCGACCGGGGCCGGCATTGTAGGCGGCGAGGAAGCCCGGCGAGTCGTAGCGATCGCGCAGTTCGCGCAGATATGCGGCGCCCGCCAGGATGTTGTCGCGCGTGTCGTAGGGGTTGATGCCGAGGCCGTAGCGCGCGCGCAGATAGCCCCATGTCGCAGGCATGATCTGCATCAATCCCATCGCACCCTTTGGCGAGAGTGCGCGGACATCCCCGCGGCTCTCGACGCGCATCACGGCCCTGATCCACATCTCCGGCACGCCGAAGCGTTGCGAGGCTTCTGCGATGTAGGCTGCGTAGGGGTCGCTCGGCGTGGGCATGACGGGGCCGGCCGATTGCGCGCTGGCGCCTGTGAGCGGGGCGAGGCCGGAGGCCGGGCCGAGAAGGAAAATGAGCGCCCAGGCAGGGGTGCTCCGGCGTCTGGGTGCCGCTGTCCGGATGCGCTGGGCCGACATGGGTCAGTCGCGCTCGCCGCGCTTTGGCGGACGATTCCAGAACAGCCCCCAGGCGCTGGCGTCGTCGGGGGACTGGAAGAGGTTGGCGCGGATCGGGTAGGTAAATGTCGGGGAATCTAGCTGTAGCGAGACATATTCCCCGGCACGCTCGCCGGTCCGTTTCCAGCCCGCGCCGACTTCAGGGCCGTCCTCGTCGGTGCCGAGATGGATACGATAGTCGGGAGCGTTCTCCGCGTCGCTCTGACCGACGGGGACGAGCATGAGGTCCGCCGAGAGTCCGAGGGTCTCGATGCGCCCCTGATACCCCGCATCAAAGCGCTTGAACTGTCCAATCAATGCCATTGCTGATCTCCTTTCGCGTGAGGTGAAGTGGATTGGGGGAGAGTCGTCACCGCGCAGACGCCCGCCATGTGAAACGGCCATCGCCCTGTTCATCGGTGTAGAGTGGGGTCGCGCGGCCGATGACGGCGCGGGTGCTGAGTGGGCCGAAATATCGGCCGTCGAAGCTGCCTGGGACCGCCGTGTTCATGAAGAACAGCTCGTCCTCCAACACCCGCCGACAGCCGTACCAGCCGGGAAGTGGCCGGCCGTTCCGGTCGTGTTCCTGCAAGTTCCCGACGATCGCGCCATCGATGGTGATGGCCCGTCCTACGCGGCAGACGCGCTGGCCGGGGACTGCGGCGACATGCTTGATGAGCGGTAGTCCGCGCGGGAGGTAGCCGCCTTCGGCGAGGAAGTCGGCGAGCGGTGGCGGTGGCACGACTACCGCGAGCGCGCCGCGATCGAGCGTCTTGGCGGGCGCGATGGCGTAGAGGCCGATCGGCGTGCTCGCCGAGGCGTTCCAGATCAGCCGGGGCGTGAACGACGCCAGCGTCGAGGTCGCTACCAGCGCAATTCCCGCAGTGGTGGCTGCCGCGTAACGACGGCGAGTCATGCGCCGATCTCGCGCATGCGTTCAAAAGCGCGATGTCGCGTTCGCGTGTATCGTCGCGGCGGCGCTCCCACCGCGAGGCGGTTCTGGACGTGTCGCCAGTGGTCGGGCGACACGGCGCAGGGGTCGATGTCCTGGGCTTCGATCGCGTCGATATGTTCCAGAAGCTGCGACACCTTCGGCCAGCCGGCGGCGCGCAGCAGGATTTCCGCACCCGGCGAGACGGTTGGGACTGTCTGATAGCCCTCGCTTCGCCTGGCCGCGCGCAAGATGTCGAGCCGCGAGGCGATCGTGCCGTGATCATTCGATGCCCATCTGACGAGCGCGAAAACGGCGTCGGGAGCGAAGAAGAGAACGCGGCGGCGACGGTCGAGGATCTGCTCGCCCACTTCCCGGCCGAAGCGGAGCCAATGTTCGGTCTGTTGCTCGACCCAGACAAGCTCGACCTGCGTCAGCTCGGAGCCGTCGGTTGCCGGAACTGGTGCGGTGAGCGTGGTCATTCCTTCTCTCCTGATGGCGCTGGAAATTCACGCTCGAAGAGCGCGCGCAGCATGTCCGCGACGGTCTGGCCGCGCTGGAATGCCGCGATCTTGATCCGCCCGCGCATGTCGACAGTGACGTCGATCGTGAGGCGCGCGGGATATTCCTCGGCGGCTGTGGGGGGACGAACCGGCGTGTGTTCGGGTGCTCGCACCCAGCGTTCGGCGTCGCCCGGTCGGGCAGCGAAACCGCCGGAGGATTGCCGCTCCTTCATGGCAGTATGCCAGTGATCGCTGCGGCGAGCGCTGCGATTTCGGAGGCGGCAATCTGGGCGTGGCTAAGTTCGCTGGCGAGCCTGCCGCTTTGCGCGGCTTCTGCAAAGCCGATGCGCTGCCCGATCGCTGCGGCGAGCACGGGCGGGTCGTGATCGGCCAGTGCGGCTGCGGTCTCGCGTGCGATGACGGTGCGCGCCGAGCAGCGATTGAGGACGAACCGCGCGGCCAGTTCGGGCCGGTAGATGCGCGCCTCGCCGAGCAATGAGAGCATCTCGGCGGACGCCCAACCGTCGAGCGGGGACGGCTGAACCGGGATCAGAACGACGTCGGTCGCGAGCAGCGCCGAGCGCATCAGACTGGCAACACGCGGCGGCCCGTCGATGACGACATGGTCGACATCACGGGCAAGCTCGGGTGCCTCGCGATGCAGCGTGTCGCGCGCCAGCCCGACGACGCCGAATAGCCGCGGGTGGCCTTCGCGGGCGCGTTGTTCCGACCAGTCGAGTGCCGAACCTTGCGGGTCGGCATCGATCACGGTGACCCGCTTGCCCTCACACGCCCACTGTCCGGCGAGGTGCAGCGCCAGCGTCGTCTTGCCGACACCGCCCTTCTGATTGAGCAGCGCCACGATCATGATGCGGGCTGTCCCGGCGGCGCGTCGCTCGGCGAAACCGCGACGATGCGCGCGGCCGTTAGACAGATTCCGAAGGAATCTAGGTTAGCAATGTTAGAGTCGAAATAAGTCACTGAATCCGAAGCGGAATTCGACGATTCCGGTCCCCGATAGCACGATGGCCCGGTCCCCGATGGCACGATAGGGCTGGTCCCTGATAGCACGAGGGGTTTCACAGCTTATCCACAGGCCGGGCGAGCTTCAGGCGGCGCCGGCGCGGCACCGCGAACGGTATCGGATCGGTGGGCACAAAGGTCAGGATGTCGGGACAGCCCGCGCCGGGCAGGATCGCGAGCTTGTAGCCTGGGAGTGGCTGTCGCTGGACGATCTCTCGCAGGTCGTAGGCGAAGTGCTTGAGCGGCGAAAGCGAGCCGGACTTCGCGTGGAGATGCGCGAAGTCGAAACTCCATCCGGTTTCCTGTCGGCCGCCATGCTTGCGGACTAGGCGGTAGAGCCATCGTTCGAGGCCGCCGGTCAGGTTGAAATAGTCGCGGTCGATCGTCAGCACGAGCGCGTCGTCGAGCACGGCTGAGAAGAACCAGTCGGGGACGATGAGTTCCAGGCCGAGCGGGCGTCCGCGTTCGTCGATTCGCTCCTTCCATTCATTGATCCACGAGAAGCGGTGCATGCGCCGCTCGGTCGGTTGCCGGATCGAGGTGGCTACCGTCGTCGACTGGAGGCGGTCGAGGGCAGCTTTGAGCCGCTCATAGTCTCGCAGCGAGACACCCCGGCCGATGAAGTTCAGGATTTCGTAGGGTGTGGTCGCCATCAGGCGCGACGGGCGCAGTCCGAGGTCGCGCGCCTCGACGATCTGGGAGGCGGCCCAGATGAGAATGTCGGCGTCCCAGATGGTTGCCATGCCGTGCTCGGGTACGGCTTCGACGCGGATCTTCACCGAACCGGCTTTGAAGTCGATTGGGGCGAGCCGCTTGGATTTGGCGAGGGAGAAGAATGGATAGGCCATGAGGTCCTGTGCGTCGCGGGGTGCAAGGTCGCCGGGGAGCGATCTGAACAGGTCGAGCTGGGCGCGTTCGTCGTGCTGCCGGGTCGGTGGGGGCATCGGCGATCAGGCGCGATCGGGGAGTCCGGCGATGGCGGCATGGGGCTTGGCCGGCGGCACGGTGCGGGCACGGGGATCGGAGGTCGATGTCGCAACGCCGAGGTCCGCCCAAGCCTGCAGTTCGTCGATTGAATAGACGACCCGGCCGCCGAGCTTACGGAAGGTCGGTCCTGTGCCGTAGGTGCGGTGCTTTTCCAGCGTCCGTTGCGAGAGGCCGAGGAATCGGGCGGCTTCTGGCGTGCGGAGGTAGCGGTTCGGGAGCGTGGCGGCCTTTTCAGCCATAGAGACCTCGGTGGTTCGCAGGGGCACCGTGCAGGGACGGCGGGATGCGAGCATCGTGGCGTGCGTTCGGCGGGTCGGACGATGTCGAAGTTAAGCGGCTAATTTCGACATCGCGGCTTTAGCCGCGGGAGCGCCGGGGACGGCGCATCAAGTCGAGATATCCGCCACCGACAAGCACCCGCCCATCGCGCGCAAGGCGGATCACGGTCTCTCGCACCGGGCTGCCGACCCAGTCGCCGGGCTCGGTAGGATGCTGCGGGTAGAGCTGAAGCGCGATAGCCCGATAAGTGGCCTGAGCCGCATCGCCATCGATGGCTCGCAGCATTAAACGCGCACGGGCGCGGCGCTGTCGTGTCACTCGCTGGTCGGCGGGCACCCGCTTTCCGGCGAGGCCGGACCAGAACCGTTCAAGAGAGGCCAGTCTGTCGGGGGTAAGCGCATCGAGAACTGTCAGTGCGCACAGGGTTCGGCGATCATCGGGATCGGTGAGTTCGACGTCATACTGATCGCCGCGAATATCGAGGCGCATGAGGCTCGGCGCATGCTGCAGGATCATGAGCGGACGCAGGTCATCGCTCGTCAGCCGAAGTGTGCTTGGCGTACAACCGGGTGTGAGAACGATCGCGGCGGGATTGGCGTGGACGGACCAGAATATCGGTTGATGTTTGGCGGAGTGGCGGGGGTCGGCCAGGACTTCGCAACCCCCATTGCTCGGCAAGAGCGGTCTCCGCCTCTTGCGTCAAGCGCGCGCGCGTTCGGATGGCTCGGTAAGCGCGCTGATACTCGGGATTGCGGCGCAGGAACTCCCAAGCCAAATCCGTGGGCGAGAGCTCATCGACATAGTCGTATGCGTGCTCCGAACGCCAATCGCCGTCGTCTGCCACCCTCCAGCCTCCGCGCATATCCGTGCACGCGAGATGCGCTCGAAGAGAATCAGGAGGTTGAGGTTGCGTGGGAAGAGCGAAGTGGCGACAACGTGATGTCGTTACTGCATCACCAAAACAAACCGGTCAGCGGCCCAGTTCGTTTGGCCCGTGCTCAGTCATCCATTTGGCGCGCGCCAGATGTGCGGCGTGGACGGTCTTGGCGCGAATGGGATCTGCATCCGGATCGAGGCCGAAGAGGATTGATGCGACCTCCCGCCAGTCGGCGCCCTCGGCGTCGGCATCGAGAAGGCGCAGATAGAGCTTGAGGTGCGAGCGATCATAGTCGGTGACCGACGGATCGCTCGGCGGTGTCTCAGGGAAGTTGCTCGTCATCGCCGTAACCATAGCGAGGCGCTTCTATCCAGAATGGATGGATTTGCCACTGACGATTGTCGGTCAGCGCCCGCATTGCGGGGAGCCGTTGCGCTGCGACGGCGATCAGTCTGCCCTAGATCCTTCAACGAGCATCACCCCAACACCTTGGGCGGAGTTCAGGAGCACGATCCCGCTGCGCTCGAACGCGCGCCGGACTTCATCGCGAGTGCTCTCATAGACTTCGAGCCCGCTTTCTGACTCGAGCCTTTTGAGCGCGGTCAGTGATACGCGGGCCCGGTCAGCGAGCGTCTCCTGTGTCCATCCCAGCAACGCGCGTGCGGCCCGAGATTGTCGGGCGGTGATCATGACGATCACCTCCCACCCGGACCAATACGCACGCCAGAACTACGGCTATAATAGTCGTTCTTTGCACCTCGCGCCACAAGATGCTGCTGGCGCGGGTGCGCGCATGCGCCCTGCGCAGCGCCCGCTGATTCGCTCCACCAGCATGGCGATAGGCCCCGACCGTGGCGGTCGGGGCCTTCGTAGGTGGCCTTAGTCGGTGCGTCGGCCGGTGGGGCGGGACCAGATCAGCGAGTAACCTTCGCCGTCCTCGTCGTCGAAGAGGTTGGCGTAGATCGGGGCAGTGAAGCTGGGATCGTCGAGCTTCAGGCCGAGGTAGTTGCGGCCCTCGTTCGACTGCTTGGACCAGGCGGCGCCGATCTCGACGCGGCCGACCAGAACCCGGTGGCTGGGTGCGTTCTCGCCGGTGGCGCGCTGATCCTGGACGATGCGGACGTTCTTGGCCTGTACGCTGAGGGTGACGATCTCCCCGGTGAAGTCGTTCGAGCCGGTCTTCTTGAAGGTGCCGATGGTCGCCATGGTAAGTCTCCGTTTCCGTTCGAGCCCGCTCCATTGCGGCCTCGATGGCGATCGGGAGGTCGGAGGCGATCGGCGGCGCACCCCGGAGGGGCCTGACAGCAGAGGAGGACTTTCTTGGTGCGCGAGGAATGGCGGCGCAGCCGGCAGGGGAAGAAAGTTTGACGGCGCTGTTGCGCCTAGACGATCGAGGCGCAGCCGCCCTTCGACCAGATCAGGCCATTGCAGAGGCCGTTTGGGGCGGTCGGTAGCGGATATAGACGGGGCCCATGGCTGTCGGCAGAGGATAGTCCGGCTCGCTCGCTCTTCCGCCGGGGGGGCGGCCCTGCTGCTGGCGCAACCTCCCTCCATCCCGGGATCGTCGCTCCGCTCGATACGGGCCGGCATCCGGACCACCGCGCCGCGCGATCTGCCTCCTTCCAGCGTCGATGCGTGCTGCAACCGTCGCCGTGCGGAAACACCTGCGCCGCGCTTGTCCGCTGCCCTGCTGGCCGGGGGTAGCGTTGTGTTCGCTGATCTGGCCCTGCTCCTGCCGGGGTGTCTGGACGGTCAGGCGCGTGCGAGGGGCGGTCCGCTATGGTCGGGGCCTGTCACCATGCCGGCGATCCGGGCGAAGGCGGTCGCGCCGACCGCGATCGCGCCGACGACCGAGAAGATCGTCTGCCAGACGTCGCCGGGCATGAGATGCTTCACGATCCCATGGGTGGCGTGAAAGCCGGCGAACGCGGCCGGGGCGACGAACGCGGCGGCGACGATGAGCTTCAGCGCGGACGATCGCGTGAAGGCGAGCGCGAGCTGGCCGGCGGCGAGCGTCGCGGCGGCGGCCGCGAGGCCGACGATGGCGGCGCCGAGCAGGCCCGCGCCGGTGCCGTGGGCCCAGGCGCCGGCGGTGGTGCCGACAAAAACGGGGAGTGCGAATACTGCCAATGTGAAGAGCAGCCAGCACAGGAGCGCGATCGCTACGAGCGATCCGATTGCGGCGAGAAGTATCATGACGGTGGACTCCGCAGACAGGACTGACGGTTGCGCCAGCCACCACCACCGAGGCGCGTAATCGTCATAGCCGATTGTTGATCGCGGGAGGAGCGCTAATCGCCTGGGTGCGCGGGCGCGTGTTTCGCGCCCAAGAAAGGCGGCGCATCAAGCGCCGCCGAATTTCCAGACTTTGATTCCCATCTTACGCGCCTTGTCGGCGAGATTGTCGTTGATGCCCGTGCCGGGGAAGTGCAGCACACCCTTCGGGACGATCTCCAATATCTGGTCGTTGCGCTTGAACGGTGCGGCTCGCCCGTGCTTCGTCCAGTCGGGTGCGAAGCCGATCTGCGGCACGCCGCGCTTTGTGGCCCACAAAGAGGCGATGCGCTCGGCGCCCTTCGGCGATTTGCCATGCACCAGCACCATGTCGCTGTGCTTTTCGTGGACCTGATCGAGCTTCGACCAGATGAGCTGATGGTCGTTATAGTCGAGGCCGCCAGTCACGACGATCTTGGGTCCTGCGGGCACCAGCGCTTCCTGCTCGGCGCGGCGACGGGCCATCAGGAAATCCCGGCTGTCGATCATCGCGGCGGTGAGGTTGCGGTGGCTGACCTTCGAACCGCTGCGCGGGATCCACGGCTTCTTGAGCTGGCGCTCATAGTGGTCGGCGGCCTGCTCACGCATGAGCTCGAAGGCGGCCTGGCGCTCGAGGCTGGTTTTGCCCTCCGCGATCAGTCGTTCGAGTTCGACCGACTTCACCTCGCTGCCGTCCTGCTCGCGCTGCGAGCGTTTCTGCGCCTGTTCGTTGTCGTCGAGCTCGCGGGCAACGCGCTCGGTCGTCCGATGGAAGATATTGACGGTCGACCATAGGAGGTCGTCGAGGTCGGGTTCGAGGCGTGTGTCCTCCAGCGTTGCGATCAGGGCGTCGAAGATGTCGGCGATGGCGCCTGCGACCTGATTGCCGTCGGGCAGGAGCCGCTGGTCGGGTTCGTCCCCGAATGGTCGGTAGCCGTAAAGCTGAAGCTCGTTCAGGACATGGTCGGTCGGTGAGGATGCGTGGAAGGGTTCGTCGTCTTCGTAGCCGGTCATGAGATCCTCCGGATGCTGGACCGCGATCCGCCGCGGCCTTCATGGCGACGAAGCCCATGGGCGGGACGGACCTGCACCCGGCGCGTCAGCGCCGGGCCGGAACGCAGTGGAGGATGCCGAAGGACGGCTATTTTGATTCGCGATGGAAAGGCCCGCAGGGCCGCCGGAAAATAGCCTACCGCAGGCGTTGCCGGGCCGGCTTGCCTATGGGCCGATCGCCCCCTCGGAAGGCCGGGGTCGTGGTCCTCTCGGCGTCCGGTTCGATTGTGTCCGGCGGCGTGACAAACCGTGACTTTACGCCACGGGCGTCCCTGTCATGAAACCAGAAAGCGGGTGACGTCCTGCGGGGACATCTGCTGCCGCACCCGCGCGCGCAGCGCAGGCAATCCGAGGATGAGCAGGTCTTCGTTATAGTCCTCAAGCTCGGGCGTCAGCACGATCGCCTCGATCCCGGCCGCGTTCGCCCGTTCGGCCAATGTATCGCGAGCCGCCTCGCCGGCGGGGTCGTTGTCGCGGACGATATAGAGGCGGCGCAGGCTCTCGGGGAAAGCGATGGCGGCGAGATGTGCTGCGGAGAGTCCAGCGAGCGTCGGCATCCTGGGCAAAGCCTGCCGGAGTGACAGGACCGTCTCGATCCCTTCGCCTGCCGCCATGACATCGGTGCTGGCACCGAACCGCACCGCATTGCCGAGAAGGTCTCCCATCGCCCGTCGCGGGGTGTCGATCGGCGCTTTGCCACGCCCCGCGCGGTCGAGCCAGGTTCGATGCGCGCCGGTGATCTTGCCCATGACGTCGGTCACCGAGGCGACCATTGCCGGCCAGGTCTCGGTCGGCGCGGTGTCCATCGGCCGATAATAGCATCGGGGATGGAAATGCAGGCTGTCGGTGTCCCGCAAATCCGTAATGCCGCGTTTGCGTAAATACGTTTGTGCGATTTTGCCCGCTATCGGTTTCGAGATGGCGATGAGGCGGCGCGCTGCCTCTGGCGATCCCTGCGGCGCTGGCGCACGTCGTGCTGTCGCGGGTTCTGGCCGCTCGGCGGCCGGCATGGAGAGGAATCGGCGGGCTTCGTCCGCCACATCCTTGAAGTCGTGAAGGCCCCAGCATTCCCGGATGATGTCGAGCAGGTCACCATGTTCGCCGGTTGCGGCGTCCGTCCATTTCCCCGCCGGTCCCTTCGCCGTGCTGTGCAGACGGACATAGGTGGAGCGGCCGGGCGTGTTGCGGGCGTCGCCGACCTGCCAGTAGCGGCCGGCGCGGTCGCCGTTCGAGAGATAGTGGCGGCAGACGGCCTCGGCGTCGTGCGCAAGTCGTTCGGCCAGCGTGATGATCGGTTCGTATTCCATCAGGTGTCGCCTGTCAGATGCTCATCCAGCCACCGGCTGGTGGAAATGCGGTCGATGGTGCGCCCGGTCGCAAGGTCGAGCACATGGGCACCCCCGCCGAAGCCGTCGACGCTGGGCGGGTCGGATTGGAGCGCCCACTGGAAGCCCCAGCGGCCGGCGAGGCCAAGCGCGGTGGCGCAGCGCTGGACGAAGGCGATCAGCAATTGCTGGTCGGCCGTGCCGGTGTCGTGCAGCCAGAGGCGATGGGCGCCATAGTCGGGCACGACGGACAGCCGGAAGGCGTCGGCCGGCGGGTCTTGCCGCGCATTCTCCGCGAGCAGGTCGGTGTAGAGGGTGAAGGCGCGTTCGACGTTGGCGGCGGTGCGGACGTCGAGCACGCAAGAAAGGCGGACGTGATGCGCCATGGGCCATCTCCAAGCCAAACGGGCCGCCATTGCTGACGGCCCGCATGATCGATTGTCGGGAAGTTATTCCGCCGCGACGGCGAACGGCGCGTCGTCGCGCGGGTCAGTGTGGCTCATGGGTTCGCTGTCGCCCATAGCCTGTTCGCCGCCGTCCTCCGCCGAGTCATCGCCGATCGTCGCCGGGGCAGCGAGTCGGAGGGGCTCGGCCAGCCAGCCGGTGCCCGCGAGAAGTTCCTCGGCCTGTTTCGCCATCTCGCCCTTCTTCAGGTGGTCGATGGTCTGGGCGGCGGTGTCGCCGGCACCTTCGCGCACCGCGAGAAGGATACGGGCCTTGGTGACGCGGCCGAGATAGTTGCCTACGGTGGGCCGCCAGCCCGATGCGACCATGTCGAGCCCGGTTGCGCGCGCGAGGCGGTCGGCCTGGGCGAGGCGCTGGTCGAGACCGTGCTGGGAGACGCCGTGACCGCCATAGGGGTTGGGCTTCTCGTACAGCGCGTTCACGCCGAAGCTCACGCAGTGGGCCAGCAGCGCCATCCGGTCGGTTTCGTCGAGTTGGTCGATCCAGTTCCACCGTGCGTCCTCGTCGGCGGGGATGACGTCGCCCCACAGTTCGTGACGCTGTTCGGCTTCCCGCGCTGCCGCGCTGTCGCCAAGGGCTTCGTCCTGGGCGGGGAAGTGAACATGGCGCACGGACGCCTCCAGCGCCCCGGCATAGGAGTGATGGTCGAAGGCGTCGGCGACGAGCTTGTGGAGGAGCGCCGTCATTGCAATGCGCGGGTCGTTGGCGACTGCGTTGCGCAGCGCGAGCGTGCGATGCGCAGTGAGTTCGCCGAGCAGCCGGTCGGGAAGCGGTTTGATGCCGTCTTCCTCCTCGGCGGGCTCGACGGTCTGGCCGCCGATCGCGATGACCGTCCGTGTGTCCGAGGTCGCATCCGCGCCGTCGTTCGCCGGGTCGTGCGTAGCGGGCTCTCCGCCCTCCTGCACGGTCGGCGCCTCGTCCTCGGCGCGGACGTAGCCCCGGTCGATGTCGAGCGAGCCGTCGTGGCCGATGCTGACGAAGACGCCGGCACGGGCGATGTCGGTGGGATCGTAGCGGACCGGGCGGGTCTTGAAGGCTGCGAGCGCCGTCTCGATCTCGCCAAAGCGATGGTCGATCTCGTCGGGCAGCTCATCGACGCCCTCATGCTGCGCTTCGATCTGCTCATATTCGGCGTTGAGCGCGGCGATCGTCGCCTCCTCGTCGGACGTTAGTGCGATCGTCTCGCCGGCGAGTTCGCGCAGGCCGTAGGTCGCATCGTAGGGGAAGCTGACCCCGACCTCGATCCACTTCCAGCCCTCGGCCGCAATGCCGACGGCGGCGTCGCGAAGCTTTTCGGACACGAGCATGTCGAGAAGGCTGGGATCCTGCAGCCAGCCGCCATCGTCTTTCTCGAACAGGTCGCGCAACACAAAGCCGCCGGCCTCCTCATAGGCATCAACGCCGACATAGAGGGCGCGCTTGTCGGACGCGCGGACCGCGCTTTCGGTCAGCATACGGCGGATCTGATAGGGCTGCTTGTTCCAGCTGTCCTTGATCGCGTCCCAGACCTGTTCCTGGCGGGCATGGTCGTTGGAGACGGTGAAGGCCATCACATGCTCGAGCTGCATGCCGTCATCGGCGTAGATCTGCAGCAGGGTCGGTGAGACGGCGGCGAGGCGGAGCCGCTG